>CAJVYZ010000096.1 GCA_913009915.1 uncultured Gemmatimonadota bacterium
CGTGGCCGTCTTTCTTCCGCTTGAGATCGCGACTGGATTTCTTCAAAAATTGTCTGGGGCCCTGGTTGGCCGGATCGGTGGATTTTCAGGGGCGGGCTACGACAGCCCCATCAAGGGTGCCCTGAAGGCGGCGTTACGTCCGATCAAAGACATCGCCGAGTTCTTGGTTTCGGGACAGCAGGCTCAGGGAATTCTGCTGGTTGTGGTGAGTGCGGGGCTCATATTCGTGGCCTTGCTGCTGCTCGTGCGCACCATGCGGGGAGCGGTCCAGACCAGGGTCGAGGTCTACATCACCCGATTCCTCGGGAGTTCCATCGTATTGGCGATGGCTGTCGGTGTCGTGGTGACAGTCATGGTGCAATCGAGTTCTATCACGACCGCGCTGCTCGTTCCCCTTGCCGGGGCGGGTCTACTCACGACGCGACAGGCGTTTCCCGTGACGGTCGGTGCCAATATCGGGACTACCGTAACCGCGTTGCTGGCCTCGCTCGGCGTGTCCGGACCGAACGCGAGCGCGGGGTTGCAGATCGCTATTGTCCACCTGTTGTTCAACGTATCGGCGACGCTTCTGATCCTACCGGTGCCGGCCATCCGAGATATTCCGGTTCGCGCGGCCGAGCGGCTAGCCCGGGTGGCTGCACGATCGAAATCGTTCGCAATCGTCTATGTGGCCGGGTTGTTCTACGGCGTCCCGGCGTTGTTGGCATACTTGAGTAACTTGCTTGACCAATAGGCAGAGAGGTTACCATGCTGCGTGAGTTGCTGTCCATTCTCCGATCCAACGACCCCCTCGGCTCGATGGGGGCGGACTTCGCCCGCATGTTGCAGATCACCTGTCAGATGACCCTGACGGCGGGCGAGATGTACTTCGGGCAGACTGAACCCACTTCCAAGAAGCGCACGGCGCTTTACAAGCAGGATGTGGAGGTCAACAAGCTCGAGCGGGCGATCCGGAAGCGAGTCGTGGCCCACCTGTCGTTGCACGCCAACAGGATGGACTTGCCCTATTGCCTGTTTCTCGTCGGCCTGGTCAAGGATGTAGAGCGGATCGGCGACTACGCCAAGAACCTCTCGGAGGTCAGTGATTTCTACCAGGGGCCGCTGCCGGACGATCCTCTCGTCAGCGAATTGCGGGAAATCAGAAACGGGGTGGAGGAAATGTTCCGGTCCGCCTCGGAGATCTTCTCGACCGAAGACCGAGAGCAGGCGGTCAGCTACATCAGCAACGGCCGGAATCTGGCGCACCGGTCCGACGCACTCATCGTGCGAATCGCGCACGGAGATTACGTGTCGGGGGTCACGACCGCTCTGGTGCTCGGTACGCGGTACTACAAGCGCATCGGCGGACACGTCATCAACGTGCTATCGAGCGTGGTGATGCCGCTCCATAAGGTCGACTTTTTCGACGAAGACGAACTGCGGAAGGCCGAGGACGATCCGGCCTAGAACCCGGTCTGACTGCGTGGCACGCGCCCTACCGCCGCGACGATCGGCCGGATGGTCATGGGCGTACGAGCAGGATTCCGGTTCCAGGCGCGCAGCCGCGCCTGGAGCCAGATCGCCTGCCCCACGTACGCCGCCGTTACCAGTTGGTCGTCGAAAGCGATCCGGCCTCCTCGCAACTGGTAGTGTCCTTCGGTCGCTTGCAGCAAGGCGTAAATGCTGTCGGTGGTGGCGATCAGTGAGTCGAGCGACCGCGCCGTGCCATAGGATTCCCGCATCGAAGCGTCGGCCATGCCGAATTCTTGGTCGATACGCACTTCTTCGCCCCGATACACTGCCACGACGTTGCGGACCGCCGCCACCAAACGTCGGGCGGTCCGGAGACCCTCCGTGGTGGTGATGCGGGACGCGGCGAACAGATCTTCAAATCCGAGTGAGGCGATGCTTTCCTCGAATCGGACACGAGCTTGGTGGTAAGCGTCACCATAGGCCGTCCCGTCATCCGCTGCCGGAGAGAGGTCCGCTTCGGCAGGCGCACGCCGGGACGGCGCCGGGGCGTTTAGTCCGGGGGCTTCCATGCCGGCGATGACCATTCCGGGTGACGCTGGCTCTCCGATTTCCGGCGCGTAGAATAACCAGCCAACGGTTACCAATCCGCTCACTGCTGCGGCCATGAGCCACGAACCCCCCGGCCGTTGTTTTTTCGGATTGCTGGGCCTCGTTGCCGATGGCTGAGTCGGGGCGACGATGGGTCGTTTGGCCGGCTTCGTTTGCCGAAAGGATCCCGTGAGCGGCGCCGCAGTGCTCGGTCGAAGTGCGTTGTTGTTGCTCTTGTTCGGTGTTTCCGCCGGAGTGTTTGGTTTGGGGCCGGGGTGTTTGGCCTTCGGTGTCCGGGGGGGTGCTGCTGCCCTTGCCCCGGGGCCTGATCTCCGGCCCGCGACCGGCGGCTCCGTATTGGCCGGTTGGTCGAGTCGTACCCGTATCGGTCTCATGCGTTCCGGGAGTACCAGCTCGCGGGCCACGTGATAGTGCGGGTGGGCCTCGATGGGGAGCCAACTCCCGGTCTTGCGGTGGTAGACCAGAGAATCGGGGCTGACGATGCCGTTCTGGACACTGACGGCCAACTCTTCGAGCGAACGGTAGACGGCCTCGGCACCGGAGGCCAATTGGATGCGATACATAGGCACATCACGGGGAGCACGATCCGTACCTCTTCGTCTGTCATTGTAAGTCCTTGAATATTAATATGTTACGTTGCTGACCGGTGGCGGGTTCGTGCAAGCGGTTGCAGGGGCTCCAAGCGGCTTGATTGCGGTAGCTTGCTGCTGCCGGCCGGGCAAAGTGGTGAAACGACTGGACATCGCCGGAGTGCGGCGAATTGCGCTCGGTGGTAGTGCACTGCACCTGAGGGGCACGCCTGTGGGAACGAGTTGCGGGGTCCTCGCCGCCGTGGCCGAAGTGAGGATATAATGGAGTGGTTGCACGCGTGTGGATCTGTCCTCACGCGATATTACTGTCCAGCAAAGCGGAGTGATTGGCGAATTGAGAAAAGCACTTTGGCAACGATCGTGGTTCGCCCCTGTAGTCGTCGCCGGGGTCGTGGGGGCCGTAGGGTGGTGGGCTCAGTCGACCGTCGAAGGGGCCGTCAAGCGGCAGGTGGGCGAGGAACTGTCCACGCTTCTCAACGCCGAGGTTGCCGCGCTCACGTTGTGGTCCGATATCGAGAAGTCAGAGGCGCAAAGATTCGCCCTCGACCCGGCCATCCTTGGCACGATTGTGGATCTGCTTCGTGTCGCGGCCGATCCCGACGGCGGTCCGAGCGCCGTTCTGGCCAGTCGAGAGTTGGCAGCGTTCCGGGAAGCGCTGGATGCCTCGTCTCTCAGGTCGACCGTGCGAGGATATGGCGTGATCGACCTATCCGGGAGGATCGTCGCGGCGAAGAACGACGCGGCCATCGGCCGCCGGATTGGGACGTCCGTAGCCGAGTGGTTTGACCACATCGTTGCCGGCGAGACGGCCATCTTCGGGCCGGTGGAGTATCCAGTTGCCGAGGGCGAACGAGACAGCTTAGTGCTGCGTCCGGCGATTTTCGTCGCGGCGCCGGTACGGAACAGCCGGAACGACGTCATCGCCGCGTTCGTCATGCGCTACTCGCCGGCGGATGAGTTCAGCCGGCTGCTCCATTTGGCGCAGTCCGGGGCGTCGGGCGAGAGTTATGCCTTCAACTCCAGCGGCGTGATGATCACCGAGAGCCGGTTTACCGACCAGTTACAGGAAGTCGGACTGGTGGAGGACGGCCCCGATGCCAGTTCCATCTTCGCGGTCGACATTCGAAACCCCGGTGGCAACCTGCTGCTGGGCCATCAGCCGGATCTCCCCAGGGCCGCGCTCCCGTACACGCGGATGGCTGCCGCGGCCATCGCCGGGATCGACGGTGTCGACGTGGAAGGATACCTGGATTACCGCGGCGTCCCGGTGGTTGGCGCCTGGCGCTGGCTTCCCGATTACGGCTTCGGGGTAGCCATGGAGGTCGATGTTCAGGAGGCCTACGAGACCCTGTACGTGGTACGGCAGGGATTCTGGGCTCTGGTGGCGCTGCTGATGTTGGGGGCGGTGGGGATCTTCTTCTACAACTTCCTGTTTCAGGACATGTCGAGCCGGATGCGCAAGGCCGAGCGGTTGGGACAATACACGCTCGAGGAGAAGATCGGCGAAGGCGGCATGGGGTCCGTCTACAAGGCCAAGCACGCCATGCTCCGGCGGCCCACGGCCATCAAGCTGATCAAGGAAGGACAGGTCAAGCCGGAAACGCTCGTTCGGTTCGAGCGCGAGGTCCAGCTGACCAGTCAGTTGTCCAACCCGAATACTGTGGCCATCTACGACTACGGGCGGACACCCGAAGGAGTGTTCTACTATGCCATGGAGTACCTGCCTGGTATCACGCTCGACAACCTGGTCCTGAACGATGGGCCCCAGCCGGAGCGCCGGGTGGTGCACATCCTGCGGCAGATTTGTTCGTCGTTGGCCGAAGCACACGCGCGCGGGATGATCCATCGTGACATCAAGCCGGCGAACATCATGGTGCTGGAACGCGGCGGGATGTACGACGTGGTGAAGGTGCTCGACTTCGGGTTGGTCAAGGACATCACCAGCGGCGAGCAAAACGTAACGGCGATGAATACGGTCCCCGGGACGCCGCATTTCCTGTCGCCGGAAGCCATTCAGCATCCCGACGCTATCGACGCGCGGTCGGACCTCTACGCGGTCGGGGCCGTGGGTTATTTTCTGCTCACCGGGTCGTTCGTATTTTCCGGTACCAGCGCCATTGAAGTATTGGGCAAGCAGATCAACGATGCACCGGAGGATCCCTCCTCGCGTCTGGGTCGCTCGCTCGATCCCTACCTGCAGGGCCTGATCTTGAAGTGTCTGGCCAAGGACCCGGCCGACCGGCCGGCCGATGCCGGTGCGCTGCTGGAGGCACTGAGTTCGGGCTATCAATCTCCGATCGGGACGTGGACCCAAAAGGAGGCAGCTGTGTGGTGGGCGGAATCGTCCACCGACTGCCGAACGCCGGAATGTATGGACTCGATGTCGATGGAGCCGACGCTCGAGGTCGACGCGGTCGCCCGTGTGCGCGGCACGACCACCTGACCCGGGCCAACCGGTGGCTTGCGCAAGGCGCCGCACGGGCGTCCCTTTACTACTCCATGTTCTCCACCCTTAGGGACGCAGCGGCATGAGCCACGATCGCGTGATCGCCCGGGAATTCACGCCCTCGACCGAAGAGGCGTCGCCGGCGCCGGCGCGGGTGGGGCTCCAGCTCCCGGCCGATCTCCTGGCGCAGTCGTGCAAGCGCGTGGGCATCGCGGCTCTGGTCTTTGCCGGGCTGTGGCTGACGGGAATCCTGATTCAGTTGGTCGGGCGGAACTTCTTTCTCGAAGCCATGCCGGCCTACATGCAGGAGCACTGGCCGGTCCCCGGAGCCTACTTTGCCAGCGCCGGGGTGTTGCTGTCGCTCGTCATGCTGGTGCTGGCAGCCAGGCTGAGACACCGTCCGGTGTTGCTGCTCGACATCGGATTGGTGTTCATGGTGCTGACGTCGGCGATCATCGCCGGCTGGAATCAGTGGATCCCTATCGAGGGGCGGACCGGTCCCACGATCTCATGGATCGCCATCATCATTCTGGTGTACCCAACCATTGCCCCCAATACTCCAGGGAAGATCCTGGTAGCAGGGCTGGCAGCCGCGTCCATGGACCCGTTGGGCGTGTTGTTCGCCTCGATGAGGGGGATCCCGGTCTCGGCCACCGGTTTCGAGTTGTTCACCGCTTTCTGGCCCAACTATCTCAGTGCTTTCCTGGCCATGCTCCCTGCCCGGATCATCGGCCGCTTGGGGCGGCAGGTTCGAAAGGCCCGGGAGTTGGGGAGTTACCGGTTGATGAACGTCATCGGCAAGGGGGGGATGGGCGAGGTCTACCGCGCCGAGCATCGGCTGCTCGCCCGGCCGGCGGCCATCAAGCTGATCCGCCCTGATCTGCTGGGTACCTCTCGCGAAGCCCAGGTCACATTGAGCCGCTTCCGCCGCGAGGCGGAGGTGGTGGCTACGCTCCGCTCGCCCCACACGATCGAACTGTACGATTTTGGCGTAACCGACGAGGGGTCGTTCTACTTCGTGATGGAACTCCTCGAGGGGATGGACCTGGAGTCGCTAGTGAAACGTTTCGGGCCGTTGCCGGCGGAACGCGCAGTGTACCTGACGATTCAGGCGTGCCAATCCCTGGCGGAAGCTCACCAGAGGGGAATGATCCACCGTGACATCAAGCCTTCCAACATCCACACCTGCCGCATGGGGCTCGAGGTCGATTTCGTGAAGGTGTTGGATTTCGGACTAGTCAAGGCGGAACGGCTTCCGGGGAGGGACGTGACCCAATTGACGTCTCCCGACCTGACCACCGGGACGCCGGCCTTCATGGCCCCGGAGATGATCGAGGAGGGTGCTTCCGTCGACCCGCGCATCGACATCTACGCCATGGGGTGCGTCCTCTACTGGATGCTGACGGGCGGCCTGGTGTTCGACGCCGTGAACGCGGTAGCGATGATGATGAAACACGTCAATGACACGCCGGACCCGCCGTCGTCCCGGAGCGAACAGCATGTGCCGCCGGAACTCGACGCCATCGTCATGGCGTGTCTGGCCAAGAAACCCGGCGACCGTCCGCGCGACGCCGTCGAACTTGCCCGGCAACTAGCCGCCTGCCCCTTGCCGGAGCCGTGGACGGAGCAGCGTGCCACCCGGTGGTGGGAAGCCCACTTGGCAGAGTTGTTCTCCGATGCGCCGCCGTCGCCGCCGGCGGCCCCCGCCCTGTGAAACTCAACGGACTGACCGAGGACCCTCTCATGCGCATGCCCCGCCGTCTTCTCACGCTCCTGTGTGTGTTCACTATCGCCGTTCCGTTGGCGCAGCCCGCGTCGCTTCACGGGCAGTCGCTGACCGACCTGAGCCGCTCGTTCCAGGCACTCACCGAGCAGACCGTGCCGGGCATCGTTCAGGTGTTCACGGTCGGGTACGGTGCTTTGAGTCCCAGGCAGGGAGCCGGGTTGGCGATCGGGGAACGCACCGGGTCTGGGGTGATGGTATCGCCCGACGGCTACATCGTGACCAACGCGCATGTGGTGGAAGGTGCCCGCAGAATCGATGTGCTGATGTCGGAGCCGGCGGTCGAGGGGGCCGGCACCACATCGATTCTTAAACCAGTGGGACTCCGGCTGTCCGCCACAATCGTCGGCGTGGACGTGGAGACCGACCTGGCCGTCCTCAAGGTCGATGTGACCGACCACGCCTACCTGGAGTTCGGTGATTCGGACGAACTCCGTGCCGGGCAGATCGTGCTGGCCTTCGGAGCACCGCTCGGCTTGCAGAACTCCGTGACCATGGGTGTGGTGAGCGCGGTGGGACGGCAGCTCAATCCCGACGACCGCATGGTGTATATCCAGACCGATGCTCCGGTGAATCCCGGCAATAGCGGCGGGCCGCTCGTCAATACCGTGGGCCAGGTCGTCGGCATCAACACGCTGATTCTGTCGCAGTCCGGGGGCAGCGAGGGCCTCGGGTTCGCCGCTCCCAGCAACATCGTGCGGTATGTCTCGGACGAGATTCGAGACCACGGTCGGGTGCGCCGCGGGCAGATCGGCGTCTTTGCCCAGACCATTACGCCGACCATGGCCGAGGGTCTCCGGTTGATAAATGAGTGGGGTGTGATCGTCGCCGACGTGTTCCAGGGCGGAGCCGGGCAGCGAGCGGGTCTGCAGCCGGGCGACATCGTGGTCTCTCTTAATGGTAAGCCGATGGAGAACGGTCGGCAGTTCGACGTCAACTTGTATCGGAAGCCGATCGGCCAACCGGTATCGCTCGAGGTACGCCGTGGCCTCGAGCGGTTGACGATCAGCGTCACCGTGTCCGAGCGGACCGACGATCCATCGCGACTGGCCGACATGGTCAACCAGGACGAGAACCTAATCGAGCAACTCGGCGTTCTGGTGATTAAGCTCGACCGAACCCTGGCGTCGGCGCTTCCGTGGTTGCGGGATCCGGTGGGCCTGGTCGTGGCGGCCCAGGCGCCGGGAGCGCCGCAACGGCGAGATGGCCTCATGCCCGGTGATGTCATCTACTCGCTCAACGGCCAGGAAGCCCGCACCATCGGCGCACTGCGGAGCGCGGTGGGGGCGTTGCGCTCGGGCGATGCGGCCAGATCGGAAGAGCGTCGTGTAGGGAAAGAGTGTAGATCTCGGTGGTCGCCGTATCATTAAAAAAAAAAAAAAGAGTAAAAAACAAAAAAACATATCAGTTCTTACTTTAGATAACTAGTGTAGTGGTCTTGTGTCGACAGACCAGTAACCAACAGCAACCAAGGAGTGAGTCAGCAG
>CAJVYZ010000097.1 GCA_913009915.1 uncultured Gemmatimonadota bacterium
GGCCCAGGGGACTTTTGATTGTTCTTTCTGTTTTTTTTTAATGATACGGCGACCACCGAGATCTACACTCTTTCCCGACACGACGCTCTTCCGATCTCGGTTCCTGTTGGTGGCGGCCACGCTGGGGCTGGTGAACAGCTTCGTCCGGCCGTTCCTCACCATGCTCACTTGTCCCCTGGTGCTGGTGACCCTGGGCTTGTTCACCTTGGTGATCAACGCCCTGATGCTCCGGCTCACGGCGTGGATCTCGGGGTTGTTCGATCTGGGGTTCTACGTGGACGGGTTCTGGCCGGCGTTCTGGGGAGGGCTGATCATTGGGATCGTGAGTACCATCTTGACGATCGCGGTGGGGGGGGATGGGGGGGTGCGGGTGAGGGTGGAGAACAGAGAGGGCTAAGAGGGAAAAGAGGGCTAAGAGGGACTTGACGACCTGCCATCCTGCCTACAGCGGGACCGCCTGACCGCCCTCTTGCGGCCCCGTAATGGGTCACGCGCTCGGATACGCCCCACGCCCTACGCCCTACGCCCCACGCCCCACGCCCCTCAATACTTCATCCCCGCCTCGTCGGCAAACTCCTTCAACATCTTCTCCTCATTCGACGACAGCTTGTCGGGCATTTTGACGTCCACCTGGACCAGCTGGTCGCCCTTACGGCCGTTCTTTTCGAGGCCCAGGCCCTTGATGCGGAACTTGCGACCCGGCTGCGTTCCCGGGGGGATGCGCAGCAGCACTTTCTTGCCGCCCAGGGTGCGGACCTTGATCTTCGATCCCAGCATGGCCTGGGCAATGTTGATCGGCACCTCACAAATCAGGTCCAGACCTTCCTTGCGGAAGAACCGGTCGGGCTTGACCTCGAAGGTGATGAACAGATCACCCGCCCTGCCCCCGGCCGCTGCCGGCTGGCCCTGTCCCTTGAGCCGCACTTTGGTGCCCGACTCGGTGGCGGGTGGTACGGTGATCATCACTTTGCGTTGCGAGCGAATCTCGCCGGTGCCCCGACACGTGGGACACGACTTGGACGGCGTCTTCCCCTTCCCCCGGCAAGCGGGACACGGCCGATTGACGGCAAAGCCACCCTGGCCGAAGGACACCGACCCGCGACCCTGGCATTCGTTGCAGGTAGTAAACGACGTGCCGGGAGCCCCCCCGGACCCGTGGCATGTGTGACAGCTCTCGGTAACCGGCAGCGTGACCGGCACCTTCCCCCCGAGCATGGCGATCCGAAACGGCACTTCGAGGATCGTCTCCAGGTGCTGCGCCGTGGGTTCCGGTTGTCTTCCCTTTCCGAAGATGGAAGAAAAGATGTCACCCAAGCCACCCATGCTGCCCAGATTGCCGAAGTCGAAATCGAAATCCTGGGCCCCACCCGGACCCGGCCCTCCCGGAGCACGCCCAGCTCCCGGCCGACCGCCACCCATGAAGGCGCCGTACTTGCGCATCCGGTCGTATTTCTTGCGCTTCTCGCTGTTGGACAGCGTCGAGTGCGCTTCGGAGATTTCCTTGAAGCGCTCGCCCGCCTTGGGGTTGTCGGGATTGGCGTCCGGGTGGTACTGCTTGGCCAGGCGCCGGTAGGCCTTCTTGATCTCGGCCTCGGATGCCGAATCGGGAACGCCCAGAACCTGATAGAAATCCTGCCCCGCCACGCTCAGCCCTGGCCCTGGTCGGAGTACACCTGAACCCTCGCCGGACGGATCAGCGCCCCTTTGAACAAGTACCCCGCCTGAAACGTGGCACTCACGTGGTCGTCCTGTGTTCGGTCGGGGCTGGGGGTCGCCGCGACGGCTTCGTGCACGGTGGGATCGAACGGCTTACCCGTCGGGTCGAGACGCTCCAGGCCGGCCGATTCCAGTTCCTTGCGCAACTTCTTGTCCACCATTTCGATGGCCTCCCGCAGGGACTCTACCGGGGTGGTTTCGTCCATGTTGTCGAGGATTCGGTCGAGGTCGTCGAGCACGTCCAGCACCTTGATTGCCAGCGCCGCCTGGGCCCGTTCGACCAGCACCTGGTTTTCACGGATGACGCGCTTGCGGTAGTTGGCGAACTCGGCGGCCAGCCGGGCATGCCGGTCGCGGAATTCGTCCAACTCGCCCTCGAGCCGTTTGATGGCCTCAACCGAGGGCTCCATGGGAACCCCGCCCGCGGGAGCACCCGTATCGGGGGCCACATCCTCCGGCGCGGCCGCTTCGGGGACGCCGGTACTGTCGGGCACGGCGCCGTGGGGGGCGTCATCGGTGGGGATATCGATGTGGTTTTCTCTCGACTTTGTCATCCGAGAAAGATAACTGTTCCAGCCCCTGACGGGGCTGGCGGGCGGTCAGGCGGACAGGCGGGCGGACGGGCGGACGGTAAGGCGGTAAGGCGGTAGGGCGGTAAGGGCGGTAACAGGCGGTAGGCGACCGTGGAGGGCGTCGTCATCGACGTTACCACCGTCGTAGGGGCGACGCATGCGTCGCCCTTACCTTGGATCCGTCTAGACCCCTGCGCACACTCACACCGCCTCGCCACTAGCAGCCCTGAGCCTGCGCAGCATGCCAAACAGCGCCCCCATCGTGGCCCGGGTCCGGACCCCGTGCCGGTCACCGGGATACACCCGATGCCTGGTTCCGGTGCTACCGGCGATGTGATAGCCGTGCCACACGGTTCCCACCGGTTTGTCGTCGGTTCCGCCGTCGGGCCCGGCGATACCGGTGATGGAGATGGCCAGGTCGGCGCCCAACCGGTCGGCGACGCCTTGGGCCATGGCCCGGGCCACGGGCTCGCTCACGGCGCCTTCCCGCTCGAGCATCTCCCGGGGAACGCCCAGAAGGCTGTGCTTGACGTCATCATGATAGGCGATCACCCCGCCGCGGAACACGTCCGAACTCCCCGGAATGGCAGAGAGCCGCTGGCCAACCTGGCCGCCGGTGCACGACTCGGCTACGGCCAGAGTCATCCCGGCCCGGCGGGCGTGCTCGAGGAGCACACCGGCGAGGTCGTCGTCGTCCTGGCCAAAGCAGAACTCGCCGGCCCGCTCCCTGACGGCTTGGGCCGCTCGATCGAGCAGCGCCTGGCCGTCGTCAGCCGAGTGCTTCCACGCGGTCAGGCGCAGGTCGACCCACGCTTCGCCCGGAAGGAAGGCGAGCGTCACCGGAGCGATGACGTCTTCGATGTTTCCCATCCGCTCCGCCAGGCTGGATTCTCCGATGCCCGCGGTGCGCAATACCCGTGAGGCGATGACGGCGTCGGCGGCGCCCAGGCGTCTCACCCGGGGGACCACCTCGTGAGCCATGAGGTTGCGCATCTCCTGCGGCACGCCCGGGAGCATGACGACCAGCCCGGGCTCGCCCTCGAGCCACAACCCCGGGGCACTACCCCAGCGATTGGTCAGTACGGTGGCGCCGCGGGGGACTTCGGCCTGGCAGCGGTTGCTATCGGGAGAGCGGCGGATGAGTCTGGCGTAGCGGTCGACCAGAAACTGCCAAACGTCGTCGTCGAAGTCGAGCGGGACGCCGAACAATTCGGCGATGGCCTTCTTGGTGATGTCGTCCTTGGTGGGCCCCAAGCCGCCGGTGGTGATGACGTGCCTCGTGCGCTGGAGCGCCTCGCTGACCGCCCTGCGTATCTCCGCCGGCGTGTCGCCCACGGTGGTGCGGCGCACCACCCTGGCGCCTGCCGGTGCCAGCGCTAATCCAATGTCGGCGCTATTGCTGTCGACGGTGAATCCGAGCAGCAGCTCGTTGCCGATGGCGACGATTTCGAAATCCACGGGTCAGCGTGACGGCGTCGAGAACACCGAGCGGTAGCGGAACAGATAGATGAGGAACGAGTAGACGGTCAGCACCGCGGCCAGCGCCAGGGTGACGGCCACAAACCCACCGTGGAACTCGGTCCACAACCTGCCCAATGGCTTGTCCTGCCACCCGAAGGAGCGGGCCGCGTCGCGGAAGGCGAACCACGCGAGAATGGCACCGATGAAGATGTTCTGGATGGTGGTCTTGAGTTTGCCCGCGTTCCCCGCAGCGATGATCACACCTCGCTTCTGGGCGAACCGGCGGAATACCGTCATGGCGAGCTCCCGGCCCAGCAACAGAAAGCAGACCCAGAGTGGGATGCTGCCCCAGAAGGGGATGCCGTAGAGATCCTGCCGCTCACGGGCGATCCAGTATATGGGGACCAGGGCGGCGATGAGCAGCAGCTTGTCGGCCACCGGGTCGAGGAGTTTACCCAGGTCGGTGACTTCGCCACGGCTGCGCGCCAGGTAGCCGTCGACCAGGTCGGTCAGCGCCGTGAGTGCGAAGATGATAAAGGCGAGGAACTTGGGCCAGTATCCTTCGATGAACGGAAGCAACGCGATGACCGGCGTCATCGCGATGCGGACTATGGTGATGGTGTTCGGCAGGTTCCACATGGGGAGCGGGTCTTAACCGAGGTTCTTGATGACTAGCTTACTCAACGCCTTGAGGGTGTCGAACACGCCTTCGCCGTTCAGGGCAACGGCTTCGTAGTAGCCAACGCGTTCGATCCACTGGCCCTCGATCTGTTGGATGAGGAACTCGCCCTCGTGCTGGGGATCGGGCATCGGGCGCATCTTGGAGGGCTCTTCGACCGGCCATCCGGGGTTGAGCGACGCCTGCAGATCGTTGATGGGGGCGGCGTTGGGGAGGTCACGCTTGTTGTATTGGATCACGAATGGAATGGTAGTGAGATCGTAGCCATGCTCGGACATGTTGTCGTACAGGTTCTGCATGGCCTCGATGTTGGCTTCCATGCGGTCGATCTGGCTGTCGGCCACGAACACCACGCCGTCCACTCCCTTGAGGATCAGCTTGCGCGAGGCGTTGTAATACACCTGTCCCGGGACCGTGTACAGGTGGAACCGCGTCTTGAATCCGCGGATGGTTCCCAGATCCACCGGCAGAAAGTCGAAGAACAGGGTCCGTTCGGTCTCGGTGGCCAGGGAAATCATCTTCCCCCGCGACCCGGGCGCGACCTTCTGGTAGACGTGTTCGAGATTGGTAGTCTTGCCGCCAAGGCCCGGACCGTAATAGACCAACTTGCAGTTGATCTCCCGGGAGGCGTAGTTGATCATCGACATCGGCAGTCTCTTCCCTTACCCACCAAACAGGCGATCGATTTCGTCTTCCGCATCGTCGACGAAATCCGTTTCCACCCGGGGCGCCTGGGGCGCGTCCTTGTTGAGCATCTCGGTGAACACCTGATTCAATGATCCCACGGTGGCCTTGACCCGCAGCTTGACCAAGCCGAGCGTCGTCCGGGTGTCGAACAGGACCACCAGGATGACCCGCCCGGCGATGTCGGCCAAGTAGAGGGACTCCTGTTCCCCCTGGTGGAACAACGACCCGAACTCGGCTTCGCCGATCATCTTGGCCAGTTGATCGTTGGCGCTGAAATCCGCCGCGGTCAGCGAGGCGAAGGCCGTGGAGTCGAACGTGGGCGTCTCACCAACCGTGGCCACCATCTGACCGGCTTTGTCCACGATAAGCGCCGTCCGGGCGCTCGACTGCGCCAGGAACTCATCCAGAATGGCGGTGATCTGCCGGGAGTCGTCTTCGCCGAACGACCAGCTCGAAGCACCCGTCATCGGCATCCTTTCACTACGCGTACCTTGTTTCGAGTCGCTTCAGCAGCGCGGTAGCGCGACGCCGCAGAAGTGCGTGCCGCTCCCACACCAGGTAGTCCCGCAACAGGGCGACGGTTTCCACCCTGGCATTGCGGGCCAGGAACGCCAGCGCGGCCAGCCGCCTATGGGGCCGGGGACTGAACAGGTCTTGCCGGTGGTACTCGCCGTATTGCTGCGCGGCGAACACGCCGACCATCAGTCCGATGGCCGTGCCCCCGGCCATGGCCAACACGCGGCCTACCCTCACTGGACCTCCTGTCGCGCCGTCAGCGCGTGGGACAGGGTAACGCTGTCCACGTATTCCAGATCTCCCCCAACCGGCAAGCCCCGGGCCAGCCGAGTGACCTTGGTGGGCAACGCCGCCAGCGCCTGCTGCAGGTAGGTGGAGGTGGCTTCCCCTTCCATCGAAGGGTTGGTGGCCAGAATCACCTCGTGTACGTCCCCGCCCCGAACCCGGTCCACCAATGTCGCAATCCGCAGAGCCTCGGGCCCAATGCCGTCGAGCGGCGACAGGTGCCCCCCGAGGACGTGGTACCGTCCCCGAAAATCGGTGGACCGCTCGACCACGGCTACGGTGGCCGGGTCCTCCACCACGCAGACGATCGCGGGATCGCGCCGCGGATCGCTACAGATGTCGCACACCTCGGCTTCGGTCGGGTTGCCGCACACACTACACGGCCGGACCCGCTCCGCCACTGTGGTAAGACAGGTAGCCAACTTGCTGACCTGCTCTGCGGGCTGATCCAACAGGTGATAGGTGAGCCGTTGGGCCGTCTTCCGGCCGATGCCCGGCAGCCGGGCGAACTCGGCGATCAGCCCTTCGATGGCGCTCACCGACTACGGCGACATCGGGAAGGACGCGGGCTGCAGTTGTTGCATGGCGGCCTGCCGCTCGTCCGTGGCCCGGCGCTGGGCTTCGGAGACCGCCGACAGGATCAGCTCCGCCAGGAAGTCTGCGTCGTGATCGTCGAATACGGCCGGATCGACGTCCAGCGACCGCAGCGCGCCGCGTCCGTCCACGGTCACCCGCACCATGCCGCCGCCGGCGGTCGCGTCAATGGAGCGGTCGGCCAGGTCGGTTTCCAGTTGTTGCAACCGGCCCTGAAGCTGCTGGCCCAGCTGCATGATCTGCTGTAAGTCTGCCATATATCCCGTCAGTCCTGCGTTCGGTGGGGAAACCTAGAAGCCTCCCTACTCCTAGGCAAGGAAACCAGGCCGCGCACGGCCGTTACTCCATTACTTCCAAATCTAATTCCGTGGCCGCCACATCGAGCGCCGGGTCGGAGGCGCGGTGCAAGTCCAACCGCTCCTGCCGAACGCGCTCCTCGGAATATCGCTTGGGGCGTGCCGCCGGAGCCTCGTCCGCCCCCGCCCCGGAACCTCCCTCGGCGGATGCCAGCCGCACGGTGACCGGCTGGCCCACCCGCTGGGCCACCAGCCGCTCGAGCGCCCCCCGGTTGCGAGCCAACGGTTCGTCCACGTGAGCCCCGGGGTCAACCAGCCCCAGAGTCACCAACGGCGGTACCACCTCGACCGGCTCCGTGGCGCCCAGCGCCTGAGCCAGGAACCGGCTGATGCCGCCAGCCTCCTCGACGATGCTGGGCCAGATGCCCTTGAGGCCCTCGAGCGTGAAATCAGCGGAGGTGGAAGCGGGGGCAGCGGGGGTGGAAGCGAGGGCAGCGGGAGCAGCGGGGGCAGCAGGCTTGGCTGAGGTTCTTGCCCGCTGCGACGCCGCCCTACTGCCCCCGCTGCTCCCGCTGCCCTCGCTGCCCCCGCTTTCGTCTCCGCTGCCCTCGCCTTGCAGCACCTGCTGCAAATCCACCAGCCGATCCATCATGGTCCAGCGCAGCAGTACCGTCTCTACCTGGAGCCGCGGGCGGCCGCCGCGGCGGATGGCGGCCTCGCTTTCGGCCAGAAGGTTGAGCATGCGCAGGACGTCGCCGGCGGCCAGCTGGTCTTTGGCTTGCTCAACGCTGGCGTGCATGGCTTCGGTCAATCCGTCGGTGGTGGCGCCGACCTGGGACTTGAGCACCGCCCGGAGCACGTCGGCGGCGCCCGACATGAACTCGGTGAGGTCCGCCCCGGAGTCGATCAGCCGGTCGATGAGGTCGAACACGCCGGCCGGGTCGCGCTCGACGATCAGCTGGAGGAGACCGGTGTAGATCTCGTCCGACGCCAGGCCGAGGACCTCCCGCACCCGTTCGGCGGTAAGGGCGCCCTCGCCAAAACTCAGGCACTGGTCGAGCACCGACAGCGCATCGCGCATGCCGCCGTCGGCGTGCCGGGCGATCAGCATGGTGGCGTCGGCCTCGGCCTCGATGCCCTCGGCCGCCAGTACTTCCGTCAATCGCTTTTGTATGGCGCTGGGTCCGATGCGCTTGAAATCGAAACGCTGGAGACGGGACATCACCGGGGCCGCGAGGGCGGCGATCTTGTGAGGCTCCGTGGTGGCGAACACGAACACCACGCGCGAAGGCGGCTCCTCGAGAATCTTCAGCAGGGCGTTCCACGCCTCGCGGGTCAGCATGTGGGCTTCGTCGACGATGTAGACCTTGTAGTGCCCGTCCTCGGAGGCGGCATACATGGCCCGTTCGCGCAGGGCCCGCGCGTCGTCTACCCCGCGATTGGACGCGGCGTCGATTTCGATCACGTCGAGGTTGGCCGCACCGTTCCAGATCCGGGTACAGACGTCACACTCGCCGCAGGGTTCGCCGGTGGGGGGGTCGGCGCGCCGCTCGCAAT
>CAJVYZ010000098.1 GCA_913009915.1 uncultured Gemmatimonadota bacterium
TATGTATACACGCTGATTCGCTCGGAAAGCATGAATATCGTTTTTTTTTAATGATACGGCGACCACCGGGATCTACACTCTTTCCCTACACGACGCTCTTCCGAACTTCATCCTGGGACCAATCCAAAGGACGGAACAGGGACGTGGCCACGCCATTAGGGACGGTAGTGATGTACTCCTCGCCGATCGCCAAGCGCGCAATGGCACGTTCACGGATGTCCGGGCTGATGGCTATGAACCGGTCCGTCATGGCGACCGCTTCGATGAGGATGCCCCGTCCCACGCGCCCCAGTTCCTTGGCATTGTCGGACTCCATGCTCAGATCGTGGAGACACTCAAGCATCTTGAGCTCGGTCCCGTGCAGCTGCGTCAGCCTGGGCACCGACGGGAATACTCGCGCCGCGGCAACATGCGCGTAGGTAAGATGGTGGAGATGGAGCAGGTCGGGCTGGAAGCGTTCCCTCACATCCTCGAACACCCCGGTCCAGCACCTCAACAGCGCGCCATACTCGGCTTCAGTCAGCCGGTAGAAAACACGGTCAGGTACGCCGTCCTTGTCTTCGTAGCTCGGATGGAAGGGAACCTCCCACCTGTCGGATAGAGGGTCGTCGCCCTGTTGGAAGCCGTGCCAGGCGTCGGTGTAGTCGACCAAGGTGAGTGGGATGTTTCCGAAGAACACGTTGGCGTCGTGCTGCGGATCTCCGTCGCGTAGGGTACCCGCGATCAGGTGCACTTCGTGGCCCAACTCGATCAGGGCACGCGACAGATAGCGGGCCACTTGGGCGCTCCCGCCCCTGGGATAGAAAACGAGGCTCATCAGGATCTTCATGACGGTCTGGCGGCTGAGTCTTTACCATTCATGCCACTAAGATGGCACGACTCTGGTGTACATGCTGGAGGATTGGACCCGTGCAGCTAGTTTTCCTGGGCAACTTCGATGTTGAAGAACCCTAACGATAGACTCGCCTTACCTCCCGGATTCCGCAGTCCGCCTGCGGGGAAGCCAGAATGTCCGCAACAGACTACCTGATCGCGGCAGCGATCGGCATCGCATCCATCCTCGTACTCAGTATCGGGTTGTCCTGGGTGTTCGCCCGGCTCTACGGTAGGCCCACGCGGGTGCTCCCGGCCGAGACCCCAACCGACTACGGGCTCCCATTCGTGCCGGTGACGTTTGCCAGTAAGGGTGTGCCGCTCGACGGATGGTTCATTGGCGCCGACCCCGCCGGCGTGGATTCACCGCCCACCATCATCATGACGCACGGCTGGTCTCGCAACAAGGCGAGGATGCTGCCACTCGCCGCCTTGCTCCACGAAGCCGGCTTCGGGTTGCTCCTGTTCGACGCCCGGGGTCACGGTGCCAGCGGCAGCGACGGAGCCATCACTGTCCTCAAGTTTGCCGAAGACATAGTATCGGCTGTTGGGTTCCTGGAAGGCCACCCTGGGGTGGACCCGACACGCGTGGGTGTCGTCGGGCACTCGATCGGTGGTGCCGCAGCCATAGTGGCCGCCTCCATGGAGCCGAAGATCCAGGCCGTCGTCACCAGCTCGGCGTTCGCCGATCCGGTGTCGCTCACCCGCCGCTTCATGCGCACCTTCCACCTCCCACGGGGGCCCTTCTTCTGGCTGGTTTGTCGCATCATTGATTACTACTTGGGCACCACGATGACCGATATCACTCCGCAGAATAGAATCAGTCGAGTCGAGGTACCGGTCTTGCTCGTCCACGGCGAAGATGACCGGATGGTGCCGGTCTCCGACCTGGAAGCCATCTATGCCAGGGCGCAGCCACAGCGCACCCACCGGATGGTGCTCGCGGGTCGGGGACATTCGGACGTCATCACGGATCCACGCTATGGCCCCGCCGTGATCGAGTTCCTGCAAGCGTCGCTATGCGCCCCGCGTCCGGGCTGAGGTGCAAGATAGGAAGATCCCGGCGTCCCGGCCCAGGCGGCGGGCAACCCGCTAGTGGAGCTGCGGAACGTCGACCCCGGGTACGACACGGAGGACATCTTCACCTTCCAGATCGCACCGGACGGAGACCATCTGACGGACGCACCGTCCTACGCGCGATTCCACATGGGCTTCATGGACCGTATCAGGGCCATGCCCGGCGTCGAGTCTGTCGGGGTGGTGGAGAACGTACCGCTCAACGAAGGCGTGCGGGATACCCGCTTCCTCACCAGCGACATGGTGGCCGACCCCGACGGTGGGGTCCTGCTGTCACTGACGTGGGCCGGCGGTGATTACTACAGCGCCATGGGAATCAACGTGCTCAGGGGCCGGGCCTTCCGCGAGGCGGACCACATCTCGGACCTGGGCAACGCCGTCGTCAGCCGGTCGGCCGCGGAGGCACTGTGGCCCGGTGAGAGTGCCATCGGCAAGCAACTCCAAGTCGAGGGAGCCGAGACCTGGGAAACCGTGGTCGGCGTGGTGGAGGACGTGATGCAATACGGTTTCCGTGATACGCCCCAGTCACTGGTCTACCTCCCGCTCGTGGGACAGACGGAAGACAGCCGGAGAGTCTCGTCACCGGCGTACGTCGTCAAGACACCGCGGGCGGACGAGATCGGACCGGAGATCCTGGCAATGGTCCGGGAGGTGGCGCCGAATGCCCCGATGTACCGGGTATTCACCATGGCCGGTCTGGCCGCCGACTCCATGGTGCAGCTCTCCTTTACCATGCTCACCCTGGGGATTGCCGCGTCGCTGGCGTTGATCCTGGGAGCGATCGGGCTGTTCGGAGTGCTGTCTTACGTCGTAGCGGAACGCACCCAGGAGATCGGCGTCCGCATGGCGCTCGGCGCCGACGCCAAACGCGTCCGCGGGATGGTCATGGTTCAGGCGGCCCGCGTGGTTGGCATCGGCATCGGCATCGGTCTCGTCGTGGCCGCGGGAGCGACTCGCGTGCTCGACACCCTGCTCTTCGGCATCGCGTCGGCAGACGTCGGCACGTTCGTGGGCATGTCCACCGCCATGATCATGGTGGGGTTGCTCGCGAGCTACCTGCCGGCGCGGCGGGCGTCCAATGTGGATCCGATCGAGGCGCTGAGGGACGACTGAGATCGCGGTCGGTTACATCTTAGGTCGCAGAAGGAATCCCGCCCGGCGGACACACGCCGGGCAGGATTCTCTTATTCCGAGCTTCCCTGTAATACCCTAACTGCCTCCCCAGACACCTTTGGCCCGAACAGCCACGGCACCGAGAAGTCCTTCGAGCGCCTTCCCTCCCCGGCGCAGGGCGTAACGGTACAAGGCCCGATATCCCTTCACGCCGAGGCCGGCGCCTACCAGGACGCCCGCAACCGCGCCGATGGGCCCAATCCCCCCGCCCAGCCTCAGCGCACCGAGGGCCAAGCCACCCACGCCAGCGCCGAGGCCTGTGACTACCAGCCCGATGCCGAGTCCGAGGTTGTGTGAGGTGACCGGGCTGTGCATCGTCATCTCGCAGGAGGATGTAGCTCCCTCGACCGACCGCAGGGACACGAACACCTGACGAAGACCGGCCTCTCTGGTCTCGAAGGCGAATCCTCCCTGGAGCAGGATGCTGGTGGCTCCCTGGATATCGAACACCAGTACGCCTCGGTCGAGCGGATCGCCCTGTTGGTCGGTCAAAGTCAGGCGAAAAGGTTCCTCGGGCAACACGGCCTCCATGGCCGAGAGCACCTCCTGAGGTGTGGCCTCGATGACCCGCTGGGCGCTGACGGTATCTGGCGGATGATTCAGAAATTTCCGGGCAAGGCTGGTGCTCTTCTCGGCCGGTGGGCGCGCACGCTCCACGCGGAGATCTGCCAGCGCGGCGTCGACAAATTCTGAGCCGATGCCGGCCTCCAGGGCCGCGGAACGCACGTGGGCCAGCGCGTACCCCGAAGACACCGTCGCCGCGTCGTGTACGGCTAGTGGTTCAACTCTCCCGGCAGCCTCGGCCTGGAGCTGAGCGGCCCTCTCCCACAAACGGGCTGCCTCCTGCTCGCTGAGAACCTCGGGATCGCGTTCCGTCATGTGGGAATCTGGACCTTTCCTGTTGGTCTGTGTCCGACTGCTGGGCAAATATACCGCCCTTGGGCGCTATTGCCGGATCAGGCCGCGGTCTGTACCGTGGAGGCGGAATGCATTGCGGAGGGTAGAGGCACAACACCATTTATCGAAGGGTATCCTCGATCATGGCGTCACCGATCACAGTTCGATACGCGCTAACGTGTACCATGCTTGCTCTTCTGGCATGTGGTGAGGGCCCCGGCAGTGGTCGGCCCGCTACGCCGGGCGAGTCTGCGGAAACCTCAGGAGGAGACGGGCTCATGAGCCAGGAAGATCAGGATCGTCGGGTGGACTACATAGAATTTCTGACCACGAACATCCAGGAGACCAAGAGTTTCTACTCAGAGGTCTTTGGCTGGGAGTTCACTGATTATGGTCCTGAGTACACCAGCTTTACCGACGGTAGGTTGGCAGGCGGTTTTGCTGTTGCGCCTGAAGTGACTGCTGGCGGTCCATTGGTCGTTCTCTACTCCACTGACCTGGCAGAGATCCAAGCCAGCGTTCGTGAGAGCGGCGGGCGGATCGTCCGGGAGATATTCGAGTTTCCCGGCGGACGCCGCTTTCATTTCGCCGACCCGAGCGGCAATGAACTGGCGGTTTGGTCGGATCGATGATTGCTAGCCTGGACCATACTCGGTCATGCCTCTGACTTCGGCAGTGCTACTCCAAAGGAGCGAATCATGGAACTCGGCGCGTTTTCAATCAGCTTGGCTGTCAAAGACATTGAAGCATCGCGAGCTTTCTACGAGAAGTTCGGCTTCAAGGTTTTCGCCGGAGACGCCTCGCAGAACTGACTGATCCTGAAGAACGGCGATCATGCCATCGGTCTTTTTCAGGGCATGTTCGAAAAGAACATCTTGACCTTCAATCCGGGATGGGACAGCAACGCAGCCACACTTGATACATTCGACGACGTTCGCGAGCTACAGCGTCAGTTGAAATCGCAAGGTGTCCAGTTAACGTCCGAAGCCGACGAGTCAACCGCCGGCCCGGCTAGTTTTACCGCGGTCGACCCGGATGGGAACCCGATCCTCGTCGATCAGCACGTCTAGCGCGAATACAGCGGACTTTCGTAGGTACCGCCCCTACAGGCGTTTGTGAGGCCGAACGATGAACATACTCGCTGAACTCATGGTGCCCGCTGCCGTGCTGGGATGCGGCCTGGTCGCGGGCATCTTCTTCGCTTTCTCCACCTTCGTGATGAGGGCACTCGGCCGGCTGCCGGCCAAGGATGGGATCGCGGCCATGCAGGCCATAAACGTCACGGTGCTCAACCCATGGTTCTTCTCGGCCTTCTTCGGTACGGCTGCGGCATGTCTGATAGTGGCGGTGTCGGCTTTGACGGGCTGGAACGGAGCCCACGAGGTATACCTGGTTGCCGGAAGCGCGCTCTATCTGCTTGGCACTCTCCTCGTGACCATGGCGTTCAACGTGCCGCTCAATGATCGGCTGGCCAAGGTCGACCCAGCGAGTACCAATGGCGCCGCACTGTGGGCGCATTATCTCGTGCGGTGGAACAGATGGAACCATGTGAGAACGGCCGCATCATTGGCGGCAGCTGTTGCCTACATGGTGACATTGCGATAGCGGTCGGTCCAGCCTTGTCTGATGCGGTGCCAGCGGGCAGCTCCTGACCCATCATCATTCCAACCCAGGCAGCACCGCGCGCCGGAGGCGGCTGGCCCCGGGTAGGGCTGGCGCGCCAGCGGACTTCGGCGTATCTTCGGTATCCGAAAACCGGAGTCTTGCACTCCCCAATAACTCCGCCGGCAACGATCTTCCGGAGTACTCATGAGCGTATTGCTACAGGACATCCGTTACGCGCTGCGGTCCTTCACTCGGCGTCCGGGCTTCACCCTGGTCGTGGTGGCGACGCTGGCACTCGGGATCGGCAGCAACGTGGCCATCTTCGGTGTGGCCAACGCCGTTTTGTTCCAACCGTTGCCCTACGAGGACCCCGAAGAGCTGGCCCTGGTGTGGACCCAGATCACCAACCAGCCGCGAGCGCTGGTGTCGGGGCCGGACTTCATCGATTATCGCAACGAGACCACGCTGTTCGAGGGCTTCGCCGGCGCGGTGGCCATGAACGGAGCCCTGACCGGTGACGGCCGCGCCGAGGAGATCACCGCGGCCTGGGCCACGGCCAACATGTTTCATATCCTGGGCGTGAGTCCACTGATCGGCCGCAACTTCGAGCCGGCCGACGAGGCGCCGATGGACCCGGCGGTGTTCAGCGATCCCAACGCCGAATTGCCCCCGGGGCACGTGCTGCTGAGCCATGGCCTGTGGCGCCGGCGCTTCGGCGCCGACCCCGGCGTGGTGGGCCAGACCATCTACATCGACGGCGGCGCGTCGATCGTGGTCGGGGTGCTGCCACCCACCTTCCAAATCTACCTGCCCGATGACGCGGGCATGCCCACCGACATCGACGTGTGGGGCGTGATCCCCAGCAACTTCGCTGAGGCCTCGCGGGACGCGGCCTGGCTGACGGTGGTGACCCGCGTGAAAGACGGCGTGACGATGGAGCAAGCGCAGCATGAGATGGACGCGCTCGCTACACGGTTGCGCCAACAGTACCAGCACCATGCCGACGGCAACATGCAGATCGCGGTGAATTCCATGCACCGGGACGTGGTGGAGCACGCGCGGCCGGTGTTGCTGGCGTTGCTGGGCGCGGTGGGCTTCGTGCTCCTCATCGCCTGCGCCAACGTCGCCAACCTGATGCTGGTACGGGCCACGACCCGCCAGCGCGAGATCGCCGTGCGGGCCGCGCTCGGCAGCGGCCGATGGCGCATCGTCCGGCAGATGCTGACCGAGAGCGCCCTGTTGGCGGTGGCTGGCAGCGCCGTGGGGGTGATGCTGGCCTGGTGGGGGGGCCGCGCATTGATAGCAATGCGCCCGGAGACGCTGGCCCGCTTCGAGGAGTTCTCCATCGACGGCACGGTGTTGCTGTTCACGGTGGGCGCAACTGCGGTCGCGGCGCTCCTGTTCGGGCTCGCTCCGGCACTTCGAGCGGTCGGCTCCAACCTGGCCGATGGCCTGCGCAATCGCGGTAGCGACGCAGGCGGTATCCGCGGCAACAAGCTGCGCACAGCCCTGGTCGTGACCGAGGTGGCGTTGTCGCTCGTGCTGCTGATCGGGACCGGCCTGATGTTTCGCTCGTTCGCCAAGTTGCAGTCCGTGGATCCCGGGTTCGAGCCGTCGGGTGTGCTGACCTTCACCGTGCCGGTGCCGATGTTCAAGTACCGCGACCCCGTCGTCCGGACCGATATGTTCACCCGGATTCGATCGCGCATCGCCCAGCTGCCCGGGGTTGAGGCGGTCGGGGCTACCAGCCTCCTGCCCCTGGCCGGGGGCGATCAGTACGCCATCGGCTCCTACGGCGAGACCGGCTCCACGGAGGAGGAGTGGCGTAGCAACCGGGCCGACTACCGTGCCGTCTTGCCGGGGTACCTGAAAACGATGGGCATTCGGATCGTCGCGGGTCGCGCCATCGAGCCGGCCGACAACAACCCCGATGCGCTGGACGTCGCCGTGGTCGACGAGCGGCTGGCCCAACGCCTGTGGCCCGACGACGAGGCGGTCGGCAAAGAGCTGCAGCTCGAACGCTTCGACTTCGAGTCCTTCGGGATGGTGCGCGTGCCGGTCCAGGTCGTGGGCGTAGCCCGCAACGTGCGGGCACAGTCGCTGACCTCCGAAGGCCGGGAAACAGTCTATTATCCGTACCGGTTCTTCCCTTGGTTCCCGTTGAGCTTTACGGTGAGGGCGCCCGCAGGGGTGGTCACCGGTCTCGTCGCCCCCATCCGGCGGGAGATCGAAGCGGTCGATCCCGAAATTCCACTGTCCAAGATCCAGGTGATGGATGAGTACCTGGTCGAGGCGCGGGCCCCGACCCAGTTCGCGCTCACCCTGATCGGTCTGTTCGCCGCGCTGGCCCTGGTGTTGGCCTCCGTCGGGCTGTACGGCGTCATCACCTACTCGGTAAGACAACGCACGCGGGAGATAGGTGTACGCATGGCCTACGGTGCGCCGGAAGCCGCGGTCGTCAGGCTGGTGGTGGGCCAGGGGATGCTGCTCACCGTCGGCGGGTTGGCGGTCGGCCTAGCCGGTGCGTTGGTGGCTACCCGGCTGGTCTCGAGCCTGTTCTACGGAGTCTCCGCGGCCGACCCGATCACCTTCGTCGCCGTGTCACTGCTACTGCTGGGCGTCGCCTTGGCGGCTAGCTACCTGCCGGCCCGGCGGGCCACCCGGATCGCTGTGGTCGCGGCGTTGCGGGACGCGCCGGGCGGATCCGGAACGGTAGTGTTGCCCCGTTCGGGC
>CAJVYZ010000099.1 GCA_913009915.1 uncultured Gemmatimonadota bacterium
GGTTAGCATTAGTCGTGTGCTTGTTTTTTTTTTTTCAAGCAGAAGACGGCATACGAGATATATCAGTGTGACTGGAGTTCAGACGTGTGCTCTTCCGATCTAGTACCTGGCCGACGCCACCGCGGCCCAGTTCACCCGCAACCCGGCTGCGCTGGCCTCAGCCCTGGAGCGACTCGACGCCGCGTCCGGCGCTACCCGAAGCATCAGCCGCGGGGCGGCGCATCTGTGCATCGTCGATCCCGCTGAACGGCGCCTGGCGGCCCGCGACGGTGCGGTTGCCGACCTGTTTGCCTCTCACCCGCCGATCCGCCACCGTGTGGTCCGGCTGCGCGGGATGGCGTTCCAGCAGGCGAAGCGGGATGCCTCGGTGGCATCGACGGAGTCACCCCCGGCGTGAGTGGCCTGGCTTGGCTCGGCATAGTCGTCGCTGCGGTGGCCACGGCGGCCCTGGCAGGTTGGTGGCTCCTGCGTCAGTCACGCCGCGCCATTTTCTCGTGGTACGGACAGGCGTCCGAACGAGCGCTGGAACGGTTCAAGGAGCACATCGAACCGTTCAAGCTGACACGCAGAACCGAAGTGTACCAATCACTCATGACGGATCCGGTCGTCCAGGACGCCATTGGCGTTCATGCCGCCGAGCACGACCTCTCGGAGAGTGCCACCACGCGTGAGGTCGAACGGTATATCAAGGAGATCGTACCGTTCTTCAACGTGTTGAGTTACTACCAGTTGGGGTATGCGATCTCCCGGTTCCTTATCAGCGTGCTGTACCGCGTGCGCATCACCACCCGTGATGCCGCGGCGCCCGAGCAGATTCCCCGTGGCGATGTGGTCGTCTACCTGATGAATCATCGCAGTAACGCCGACTACATAGTGGTCGCGTTTGTCCTGTCGGGGACCGTGAGCATCAGCTACGCCGTCGGCGAATGGGCCCGGACCTGGCCGCTGGAATTTGTGTTCAAGAGCTTCGGCAGCTACTTCATCCGCCGCCGCTACCGGGTTCCTCTGTATCACACCGTGCTCGAACGGTATATCCAGTTGATCACCAGGAACGGAGTGACTCAGGGCATTTTTCCGGAAGGTGGCCTTACCCGCGATGGGGCGCTGCGGCCGCCGAAACTGGGCTTGCTGGATTACCTGGTCCGCACGATGACCGATCCACGCTTCACCGGCGACATCTGGTTGGTGCCGGTCGGGATCAACTACGATCGTGTCCTGGAAGATCGGACCCTGATTCAGGAGCGGATCATCGGATCCCGCCCGCGCGGAAAACTGCGGCAATTCGGGTCGGTGATCCACTACCTGTCGCGCAACATTCTGCGGTTGGCGCTGGGCCGGTTCCAGCAGTACGGGGAAGTGGCGGTGGCGTTCGGGTCGCCAATGTCGGTCCGCCGGTGGCTCGAGGAGAACGGCCCTGAGATCCTGTCGCTTCCCAAGGAGCAACGACTGCCACGCATGGAGCGATTGGCCCAGGATGCCCTCGGCCAGGTCGGTGCGGTCGTCCCCGTCACCCCGGTGCCGCTCGCCGCCGCCGCCCTGTTGCACAGCGGCACTTCCGCGATGACTCATGCCCAAGTGCTCGCCCGGATGGATGAACTTCGGGACATGCTCCTGCGAGCCAACGCAGTCTTGAGCGATCCCGAGGCGACAACCGTTCAGTTATGGGAGCGGGCGTGGCATATTCTCCGTATGCGCCGCTTGGTCGTCAGGGAAGGCACCACGCTCATCATCCTCCCGCGCCAGCGACCACTCCTCGAGTATTACGCCAACTCCATCGGCCACCTCCTGCCCGAGGCCCATCGGATCACCATGACCCCAGCGGCCGAGTCGGACGCGACCCTCCCGCGACTGGCCAGGCGAGACGAGATATCGATCAAGACGGGGTCGTATTCGGCGGCGAACGCGCCCGAGGCAACGCAGGTCGATCGTGACCGGCCGGAAAGACGCTAGCGCCGGGTAACGGCGGCGATCTCTTCCTCGAAGGTCGCCGGGTCGAACGGCAGGTGAATCACGTGGTCCGCCCCGGAGGCGATGGCTGATGCACCGTCGTCCGGCACCAGCGCCACCAGCGTGTAGTCGCGCTGCCCAGGATCCAGCCCGCGAAACGGGTCGCCACCCGGGATACCCGAACTCAGTACTATCAACCTGATGCCGAGCGAGCCTGCCTGTCTTTCCAGGTCGGCCACCGAGTCACAGCGGATGACGGTGTACCCGGCCCGGTCGAGCAACAGGATGACCACCCGGCGGAGGGACTCATCCGCAACGTATACCAGCGCCGGGCCGAGATGCGGTTCGGCACCGGTCGTGGTGTCGAGGTCGACCATCCGCACCCCTTCGAGGTACTCCTTGGACTCGGCTGTCTTGATATCGCGGGTCCGGTTGACGGTGTCCCGGATTCGTCCCAGCGAGCGCTGGACGTTCAGTAGGGCCTCCCGCTGCGCGGCGTCGCCAACGTCGTCGAGGAGCAATTCCACCTCTGCCATGGCCGACATCAGGGGATTGTTGATCTCGTGACGCAGCGTGACGGACATCTCGCCCAAGGCAGTGCGCCGCTCGATCAGCATCAGGTTGCGCTCGGCGGCCGCCAGTGATTCCCGCAGGGCCCTGGTGCGCCGGACCCGCTCGACGACTTGCGGTACCAGCTTTACCAGGGAGGCGTCCTTCACCAAGTAGTCTTCGGCACCGTGCCTGAGGGCGGTGGCGGCGACCGATTCATCGCCGTGGGCGGTGATGAATACCACGGAGGGTGGCTGGGGGTGGCGGTTGAGGTACTCGAGGACTTCGGTGCCCTGCATGTCCGGCAGATTGTGGTCCAGCAATACCACGTCGACGCCATCGCTGGCGGCGAGCGCGTCACTGCCTGTTTCCACGGCGGTTGGAGCGGGAAACCCGTCGGCGGTGAGCACGGCGGTGAGCAGTCGAACGATGGCGGGATCGTCGTCGACGATCAGGATGCGGAGCTCGTTCCGTGTGGCCATGGAATGCGGTGTCCGGTTGTTACTCGGTGTCGCCTTGGGCCGTGTCGTCCAGAAACACCAGAGTCTGCCGCCGGTTGACGACCGCTTCGAGCGCGTCGAACACGTCGGTGGCGATCCCGGCGCCGGTCAGGTCCCGCATCCGCTCGACGGCGAACTCAGAACTCATCTTTTCCTGGTACGGTCGGGACGTTGTCAGCGCGTCGTAGACCTCTACCGCGGCCAGGATGCGAGCTCCGATGGGAATCTCCTCACCCTTCAATCCGTCGGGATAACCTCGGCCATCCCACCGCTCGTGATGACTCCTGACGTAGTGAATGACCTCTCGTAGGTGGGTCAGCGGTGCCAGGATCTGCGACCCGACGACCACGTGCTGCTTCACATGCTCGTACTCGGCGTCCGTCAACGGGCCCTGCTTGACCAGCACCTCTTCGCGGATGCCGATCTTGCCGATGTCGTGCAGCCGCCCCGCCGTGCGGACGGACTCGACGTCTTCATCTTCCAGATTCATCTCCGCCGCTACCATGGCCGACAGGTCGGCGATCCGCGCCGAATGTCCCCGGGAATAGGGGTCTTTGGCCTCGAGCGCGTTGACGAGCACTTCGAGGGTCGCAACCGAGATGCGCTGGAGGTTGGCCCGTTCCCGGCGGAGTTCGGCCGTTCTGACGGCGACCTCATCCTTGAGCCACTGGTTCAGTTCATCGGACTCCATCAGGGCGTCACGACGCTTCAAGGCCCGCTGAATGGCCTTGTGCAGCTCCTCGAGGTCGATCGGCTTGGTGAGGTATTCCATGGCGCCCCGCTGCATGCACAGCGAAGCGGTCGTGGCGTCGTTGACGGCCGTGAGCGTCAGGCTGGCCGCGTTGGGTTCGATTTCGAGCACCTTGGGGACCAGGTCGATACCGCTCAACCCGGGCATCCGCACGTCCAGCACCAAGCCGGCGATCTTGAGCCGCCGCAGCACGTCGAGAGCCTCCTCGCCCGATGCGGCGGTGCTGACATCGTACCCCTTGACGGTGAGGAACTTGGTGAGAGCGGACAGGATCGACTCTTCGTCGTCGACGACCAGAATTGCGATGGGCCCTTCAGAAGGCGACACGATCTTCTCCCACGATTATAAGGTGAACGCGATCGGTCCGTTGGCGGCATGGGGTGGCGGTCGCGATGCCCAGCATCGGTTCTGCCAACCAGCTACATGCTTCATTGAAAAGTAGAAACCCGCTCTGAGGGCGTCAAGAAAACCCGTGCCCTTATCCGACGAAATCCACTTCGGCTTTGTTGGGAATGAGTCCTGCCGAGTGCGCCCGCTCGAGCAGCGTGCGCACGGCTGTACGCCCCTGTTCGCCGTAGTCCACCGTCCAGTGGTTGACGTACATCCCGACAAAGGTGTCGGTCTGCGCTTCGCTGATACCCCGGTTGAACCGCTTGGCATACTCCAGCGCCGCGGTTCGGTGACCCAGGCCGTACTCGATGCTGGCCTTGAGATCGTGCGCGATCTGCTGCATGACTTCGTCTCCCAGGTCCCGTCGTACCACGTTGCCTCCCAGGGGCAACGGCAGGCCGGTGTCGTCCTGCCACCAAACACCGAGATCGCCCCACAGGTGCAAACCGCGCTCGGCGTAGGTGAGCTGTCCCTCGTGGATGACCAGACCGACATCGATGGTGCCGTCCGCGACGGCATCCTCGATCTCGTCGAAAGGCAGGACGACGGCCTCGAACTCCGGCTGGAACAGCTGCAGCACCAGGTAGGCCGTGGTGAGCGCTCCTGGAATGCCAATCCGCAGACCGCGAAGGGCCTCCGGCACGTTCTCTGGTGGTGGAATCTTGGCGACCAGCCGGGGACCATACCCGTCACCCATGGAGGAACCGCTGGCCAGGAGTGCGTAGTCGTCGGCGATGTAGCTGTATGCGTGGATGGAAACGGCCGACACCTCGAGCTCGGCGCGGCGCGCCCGCTGATTGAGGCTTTCGATGTCCGACAGCTCGTGTACGTACCGCAGGTCGCCAGTGTCGATCTTCCCCTCCGTCAGGGCGAAAAACATGAACGCGTCGTCCGAATCGGGACTGTGTGCTACATGGATGGTGCGTTGAGGCATGAGGATGGTTCCCCGGTTAGTCGCTTGTGCCGGCCAAGGCAGCTTCGCGAAAGCTTTCGATCATGGCCTGCTCGGCAGTGTACTCCGGATAGCCTGCTTCCAGCTGGGCGTCGTAGTGTTCCAGAAACTCCCGGTACACGTCACCCAAAACATCGGTATCGCCCTGGAAGCTGGCCGCGGTTCCCGCCACGACCAACCCGAGCAGGTGGTGCGGCGTCTCGGCGAGGATGGTGTCGGCCAAGGCGGTAGCGCCCTGGAACTCACCAACCTGCAATCGGATCATGGCGGCCCGGTAGCGGGCCTGCTGGTCGAAAGCGTCGAGCTGGTCGTAGGCGCCCAGGGCCATGGGGGTGAAGTCCATGACCACCGCGCTGTCCTGTTGAGCCCCAGCATCCATGACCCTGGCGAACAACCGGTCGAACCGCTCACGGGGCGTCATCTGGCTGATGTCCGGTGGCCGGGCACCCGGGGCACCGCTGGCGCCGGGGGAGCCCTGGTTGCCGCTGTTGGCCATGTCCGGGGTTATCAGGCCAATACCGCCGGCTGCCTGGATGCCGATGGCCACCACCAGGACGACCACCACGGTCCCGGCCACGATCCACGGCGCCCGCGAGCCTGAGGGAGCCGCCCCCCTCCCGCTCGACGCCTGGCCACAGCGATGGCAGTACTTGGCGCCGGCCGTGAGTCTGGCATCGCACTGACCGCAGGTGGCCCGGCCCCCCATGGCCTCCCCGCAGACGGAACAGAAATTACCGTCACCGGGGGCTGGGGTCCCGCACTTGGGGCAGCACTGTTGATGGTCCGCCATACGGCCTCGTTCCGGAAGGGTAGCCCTTGGCGCCTGGACTGAGCGATCCGGGCGCCGGGAATCTAACCCGGAGCCGCATCTGCTCTCCATAGCCCGGCTGGCGCAGATCGCCCGGACCCATTAGCGTGGACAGCATGTCCAGGAGGCGATTGGCATGACCCACGGCCAGGTACACCGAGCAGGGCCCGTTCCGGATGCCCCCGCAGCCCGCCATTTGGGGGAGCTGGCGCGCAGCGACCGGACGTGGAACGTGTACCTGGAAATCAGACCCCAGGGTGATTCGGTGGCCGGACGCCTGCACTTCGTCGACGGCACGATCTTCCGGACCAGCGGCTGGATCTTTCTCGAATGGCACGAGCGGGAAGTGACCGACCGGTTCAACGAGTTCAGCCCGCTGGAGTTGTGGCGCCTGGTCGAAAGCCTGGACTAGGCGGCTGGCGGCTATCAGCTGGTGGCTGTCAGCAAACGATCCACACCCTCGGGGTTGAGGGTCTTCCCCCGAACTTCGGCGATCTCAGCTCTCCAAGAAAGCGCACCCTGTTTCCCTAGCGCCACATGAACGGCCGCTGCAACACCTCGACCGTACACTCTAAATGCTGTACCCACCGGTACTTGCGGATATCGCACGAATGTGGTGTCATATTTGCATTTTTCGCTACCAGAAACCCATTTTGTGACGAATAGAGTGCAATATTTGCGCTAGAGACACTACACCAACTAGTTTCACCGCCGATAGCCGATAGCCGATAGCCGATAGCCGATAGCCCCCACACCTCGGAGCCCTGATGGCCACCAAGAAGTCCCCACCATCCAGTCGCGGCGAGCCGCCGCCACTGTCAGAATTCCCCCGCGACACGACCGGGGCCACCAAGCGCGACATCCTGAAACTCGCCCAACGTTTCGGCATCGACTTTCTGCGCCTGCAGTTCACCGACATCCTTGGTATCAACAAGAACGTCGAGGTGCCCCATCACCAGATTCCCAAGGCGCTCGACGGCGAGATCATGTTCGACGGCTCCTCGATCGAGGGGTTTGTGCGGATCGAAGAATCCGACATGCTGTTGGAGCCCGATCTCGACACGTTTCGGTTGTTGCCCTACGAGGACGAGGGCGGCCGCGTGGCTTGGCTGATCTGCGACATCAAGACGCCGAACGGCGAGCCGTTCGAAGGCTGCACCCGGGCCGCCCTCAAGCATCAGGTGGCCAAGGCCAAGAAGATGGGCTACATCATGCACGCCGGGGTCGAGGCCGAGTTCTTCATTTTCCAGAAGTCGGCCAGCGGAGAAGCGACCCTTAGCACTCATGACGCGGGTGGCTACTTCGACTTGACGCCGGTAGACGAGGGTGAGGAAATCCGCCGGGTCATCGTCAACGATCTGGAACACCTGGGATTCGAAGTCGAAGCGGCCCACCACGAAGTTGCCCACGGGCAGCATGAAATCGACTTCCGCTACGCCGATGCCTTGACCACGGCCGACCGGCTGGCCACGTTTCGGTTCGTGGTGCGCGACGTCGCCAACCGTTTCGGTTTCTTGGCGTCGTTCATGCCCAAGCCTATCGCCGGGCAAAACGGCTCAGGGATGCACACGCACCAGTCGCTCTTCAAGGGCGACAAGAACGCGTTCTGGAACAAGCGGGCCGAGTACGAACTGTCGGCCGTGGCTCTGCAATACATCGAGGGCCTCCTGCGGCACGGCCGGGCGCTGTGTGCCATCACCAATCCGCTGGTCAACAGTTACAAGCGGCTGGTTCCGGGGTACGAAGCGCCGGTCAACATCGCCTGGTCGATGCGCAATCGTTCGCCCATGGTGCGCATCCCCGACAGACGCGGGTCGGGAACCCGATGCGAACTGCGGATGCCCGACCCGTCGGCCAATCCATACCTCAGCCTTGCCGTGCAACTGGCTGCGGGTCTCGATGGGATCGACAACAAGTTCGAGGCTCGCGAGCCGGTCAACCGCAACATCTGGAAGATGAGCCACCGGGAGCGGCGCCGGTTCAAGATCGACGAACTGCCTCGGGACCTGCACGAGGCACTCACGGCATTGACCAAGGACAAGGTCATCACCGACGCGCTCGGCTCGCACATTACCGAGCGGTTCCTCCACGCCAAGCAGGAGGAAATCCTACAGTACAACCTGCAAGTCAGCCAGTGGGAGGTGGAGACGTATCTGCGGAGCTACTAGGAGCGACGGTCAGGAGGGAAAAGAGGGCTAAGAGGGAAAAGAGGGCTAAGAAGGCTTTTCCCCCTCTTAGCCTTCTTAGCCCTCTTAGACCTCTTAGCCCTCCTTCCGCTCCTCCCTTACCTTCCAGGCATGCCCGCTGCCTTCCTGCTGGACCTCGCCGGGACCCTCTATTCCGATTCGGGACCGATCGCCGGGGCGGTCGAAACCGTGGCCCAACTCAAGCGACGGGGAATCCCCCATCGGTTCGTGACCAACACGTCCAGCCGTCGACGGGGCGCCATT
>CAJVYZ010000100.1 GCA_913009915.1 uncultured Gemmatimonadota bacterium
GAATACAGGATGGCGGTGTAAGGAAGAGAGTGGTTGTATTTATCTTTTTTTTTTTTTTCTTTATTTTTGTTGTGTTTTTTTTTGTTTTGTTTTTTTTTTTCAAGCAGAAGACGGCATACGAGATATATCAGTGTGACTGGAGTTCAGACGTGTGCTCTTCCGATCTTAAGGGAGAAATACAGCTGCCGGGCGGCGGTATAGCTCATCTTCTGCACCCGCTGCTGCTGGCCGCCTCTCTTGGTCTCGACGGCCAGCCGGTTGCCGCCGTCGAACGCTTCTGGTACGCCAAGGCAAAGGAGGTCGGGACCGGGTTGTACCACTCGGTCACCGAGGGCTTCATTGGATCGAGGACTACGTGCTCCACGCACGGCCTCGCCTCGGGCCGCAGCCTCCCGCCCCTACGTTGTTCCTGACGCGCCGGGGCCGCCATTTCCGTCCCAACCGGCTGAGCGAATCGGTTCATCGCTACGTGGATGCAGCCGAGATTGGCAAGCACGGCAGCTGCCACATGTTCCGTCACACCATGGCCACGCTGCTCCTCGAGGGCGGGGCTGATATCCGCCACATCCAGGCAATACTCGGCCACGCCCACCTTTCCACGACCGCGATATACACCCGTGTCTCCATTCCCGGATTGTGTGAGGTGCTCGAGCGAGCCCACCCGGGGGAACGGGCGTGGCTGCAGCAGGTGAACCAACGGGTAGGTCCCGAGAATCCGAGGGTTTTGCCCTGAGCCGATTGAGGCCAGGTTTCGGAGACCGGCGAGGGGACCCTGCTGACCCAGGACCCCGAATACGGCTTGCGGGTGTGGTGCTAGCCCTCGGCTGTAACGACGGGACCGTCAACATATTCGGGGTCCCCGGGCAGGAGCGTTGCGCGGCAACTCGGTTACTCAACTCTTGCCTCTGGGGCGTTCGTGCTAGTGAGTGCCAACCAGGTTCATCCATCCGATGGCAACGCCCCGCGTTGATTATTGACGGGTGAGGTGAAGCGCCGACTACCGATCGTTGGATCTTGCTGACTGTCGCAAGGAAGAAGCCTATTTGCGCCGCCGGCTGATCTCGACCAGCGGCACGCCAGCCTCAAGCAGTTGCGCCATCCGCACCCAGGCGTCCTGGAAGATGGCTCGCAGGCCGGCAGTTGAGGTGTTGCCGCAAGTTAGCCACACCACCTGCGGTGGAGGCCCGTAACGCTCTAGGAGCACCACGAAATCACTGTCTTTCGTTAGCACTACGGCCCCAGCGTCCCGAGCCGCATTGAAGATGGCGGAGTCGGTGGCATGCAAGAGACCGAGAACTCGAACCGCGTGGGCCTCCACACCGAAGACAGACGATAGCCATGGGGCGAGCGCTGGCGGCAGTTGGGCATCGAGCCAGACGACCATCCGATGTCACCTAGGCCACTAGGGTTGGGTGATCCAGTCGGCGGCTCGCGAACTTCAAGCAGGCACCGACATCCGCCGACTCAAGATCTGGAAGCTCCTCGATGACTTCTTGAGGGGTAAGGCCGGCGGCCAATAGCTCGAGTACGTCGGTCACGCGGATCCTGAGCCCCCGAATACACGGACGTCCTCCGCACTGATCCGGGTTCACCGTAATGCGCTCCATAAGCTGAGAAGTCTGATCCATACTTTCACCCTTGAGGTCGGCCTAGCTGTAATGTAACGTCTCCTATGGAGAGTGCATAACCCGTAGCTATGGGACCCTCTCTGACCCAGGATCCCATCGGGCTGGCGGGCGGGGTCAATCTGTACGGCTACGCCGGGAACAACCCGGTCGCGTTTACGGATCCGTTTGGACTATGTGTTCCTCCGGATTCGCCGCAGTGCCGATTGATCGTAGGAGTGGCCAGGAGAGTAGCTCCCCTTGAGCGAGTTGTGCCCAAGCTCGCTGCCGCCGAGGCAGTCGTTCTCGCGCCGATAGCTCTGGGTCGATGTCGGTCCTGAGGAATCCAGTTCAGAGGAATGGGAAGTGACAATTAGTATCTTCGATCTCTCACACATGCGGTTACGCTGCTCTGCGATTCGCCTTAACGGAGAGAGAGTGAAGTAGTGACGGGTTCCGGCCTGTGGAGCTTCACTATAGCACTGGATTCGGCGACCCGAGTGGATCTTGGAGGTGCCGCCGGCCTGGTTTGCGCAGGAGACCGGCTCGGTACCCCTGGCGTGTCCTCCGGGAGCATGAGAGCAATACACCCCGGGCGTGAGCAAGTGGCTCACGATCCGACTACGTGGCTTCAGGATCACGGCCGGCCGCCCGCTGAGCCGCCAGCCATTCGGTTTCGAGATCCAGGGCAGCGACCCAGCGCAGCAGGTACGCCTTGTCAAGGTCTTGGTGGCGCACCCGGATGAGGCCGGCAGCGTCCTCGATCTGTCGTTGCGAACCGCCCAGCTTGGCCCATTCGAGTTTGGCGAGTAGCACATCCTCGGCGGTGGCGATAAAGAGCGGAAAGCCGTCCAGGTCAGCCCGGGTCCGCCGCTCGAATTCGGTCCTGCTGAACGAGCGGCTCCGGCGGCAGATGAAGTCGATCTTCCAGCCGGTCGCCAAGTCGATCACATTGAACTGCGATTCGCGGGCCAGTGCGTCGAGCGCCGCGGCCTCGTCAACATAGTACTCCTTGGCAGGAAGCCGGTTCAGCAGTTGCCCGATCTGCGCTCGGGTCGGAGCGATCACGAAATCCATGTCCTGGGTGGCGCGGAGGAACCCGTGGTAGGAGCTTGCGAACGATCCCGTCAGCATATAGGGGATCCCGACGGCGTCGAGCACGGCGACCACCCGACGGAACAGGTTCGCCGCCGTCACGGGACCGATGGCGGCAGTGTCGCATCCGGGAAGGTGTACCGCAGTATCGCTCGATCGAGACTCGCGCTTCGGCCATTCCGGATGCGCCTCCCTGAGTCGGGCGCGTAGGAGCGCCCGCGCGGTTGTGCTCATATCGATGGCTAACTCCAGCCGAGCCAGAGGCGATAGCTGCCTGAGCGCCGACGCTTGTGCCTCGGCGGCCGGCTGAGTAGTGTCGGTCATCACTGCGGGTTGGGGTGGCCTATCGATCGGTGGCATCAACCCACTCCCGTCGGCCTCGATGGCGGCGGCCATCCGGCCCACGCCAGCCACTGGAAGGGACTCGGCCGGCCCGAGCGTGGGGAACTGGTCGGTGGCAGGTTCCAGAGTCATGGGTACATGGCACGTCCGTTCCTGATGCAGAAGTGGACGGCGGAGCAGCGCGGTCATCGGGCAGGGATGTGGGCATCAAGCCTCCAATTCCTCTGCAATATATCAGCAAACCGGCTCGTAGGCCGAGGACGCCAACGGGATTCCGCGCGCTGCATCGCTCGCGGGTTACCGATCACTTCTGTCCCCGGCCAACGCCTTGTAGTACTCCTCCACCATCTCCTCATAGCCGTCCGGAACTTCTTCGTCACCGACTTGCAGCAGCCGTCCATCGTCGCTCGGCGCTAGACTGCGTCGCAGGCTGTATTCGAATTCCTTCAGACCCTGAACGATGTCCCGTTCCAGCACGGCCATACTCTCCGGGCCGGCCAGGCCGCTTCCCGAACTCAGTCCTCTGAGACGGTCGATGATACGCTCCAGGTCGGTGGCGTCGATCCCTTCCCGTTCTAGTTGCTCCCGGAGCGCTTCGAGTTGCTCGCGCCGTTGAGTCAGCTCCCGGCTGAACTGCCTGAGGTCCTGCGGTCGTATCCGGCCGGAGCCGTTCTGCGGGCGGGCGTTGGGATTGCTCCCCGTGGAATCTCCCCCGGCTGCCTGCCTGCCTCCCTGACCTTGTTGCTGACCCTGGCCTTCCTGAGCCTCGGCGCTGGCGCGAAGGCGATCCTCCAAGGACTCGAGCGCCGTCACCACCTCACGGGTCTCCTCGAGGACCTGCACTAGGCGCTGTTCCTTGGATTCACCGATGGTGCGTTCCGCCGCTTCCAGGCGTTCCTCCAATCGCCCGAGGGTACCCTCGATGTGCTGTTCGAAATTCCGGGCGTATTCCTTCGATCGTTGTTGCACCACGCCGCGGGAGTACAGGATCTTCTCACGGATCTGGCTGTCACGAATCTCACCGGCCGCCTCGGCCAGGCGCCGGCCCGCCTCGGGTTGATCGCGCAGCGCTTGGCGGGACAACTGGTCCAGGTCGACTTCCAGGCGCCCGACGTCGTTACCCATCCGTTCCTTGGCCTGCTGAATGGCGCGGAGGTCGGCCTGGGCATTGGGGCCGGTCGGGTCGAAACGCTCGACTCGTTTGGTCATCTGCTGTTGTTGGCGTCGTAAGGTCCGTGCCCGTTCGAGCGCCTCCCGGGTGTCCCGTTGGAGCCGTCCCGACCTGTTCTGCTCCAGCCGGCGCCGCGCCTCCCGCAGTTGATCGAGGGCCGCGGTGCCGACCGCCTCGCCGCTCTGGTCGCCGGATGCGGCTGCCCGGCGCATCTCCCCGGCTGCCTCTCGCAGTCGCTGGGCGATTTCGGCCAGATCGGGAAGCGATTCCTCGCGCGACAGGCGCTCCAGTTGGCGCGACACCTCCTCGGCCTCCTCGGCCAACTGCCGCTGCGACTGACCCGACGAGCCCGCCTGGGTACGTCCCTGTTGCTGTGCCCGGGCGCGCATGCGTTCATTTTCCTGCTGCTGGCGCCGGGCGAGTTCGCGCAGCTTTTCGAGAGTCTCATCGATGGCGTTGTCGACCTCCTGCCGGGCGCCACGCTGGACTTCCTCGTACTGGTTGCTCAGTCGGTCGAGTTCCAATTCGAAGAGATCGGAGAGTTCATCGCTGATTGCTCCCTGTCCACCAGCGCCACCATTTTGTTGGCCCTGCGCCACTTGCACATCCCGGAACACGGCCTCGGCACGCTGGAGGTTCTGCAGGGCTCGCTGTTCGGGGCCGAGTGCCGAGTCGGCGCGGTGCTCGCCCAGAGCGGCCTCTGCCGTGCCCATTTCCTCGGCGGCGAGGGGGAGCAGCTCCGCGATCTTGGCGAACGACGTGTCGGCGGTCACGCCCCGGCTGACCATGCGATCCACCAGGCGGAGCACCTCCTGGCGCAACCGGCCCTGTGACAGCGCGACGGTGGCGAGGTTCTCTTCGAATCCCTGGTTACCGTACGCCTCCCGGTCACGAATCAGCTTGAACGTGGCGGCCACGATCATGCGTTGCTGGGTGGACAACTCGGCGCCGCTCATTCCCTGACCTGGCTGACCACCTTGGTCCGCCTGGCGGAAATTGCGGTCGAAGGGCCTGATCTCCAGGAAGTAGATGTCGGAGACCGTCTCCTGGCCGTGGCCGTCGCGCGCACGCGCGTAATACGACACCAGATCGCCCGGCTCCAGCTCGAACTCTTCGAGGAACAGGGTGTGCGTTCCCACGAACTTGCGCCGTCCGGAGCGGCCGCCATACAGGGTGTCGACGGTTTCCCGGCCGCCGTTCACCGAGTAGACAAACTCGAGCCGCCGGATGCCGTAGTCGTCCTGGGCCTTCATCTCGGTGGTGACTTCCTCGAGGCTGGTCACCTGGATGTCGCGACCCGGTTTGGTCATCCTGAGAACCGGTGGCTGGTCGGTGAACGGATCGATCAGGTAGTCCGACGAGGCTTGAACCCGGTGGCCCTGTCGGCTGTCGAGTAGGATACGGTAGCTGCCGGGCTCGCGGACCGTGATGGACCCGCTCAGCCGTCTGCGGGCGTCGAGCTCGAGGGGAATGGTGTCCCTCTGGTTCAGCACAATGGCGCCGCCGGGCACGGTGATGGTCGGCAGGACGTCGATGGCGACCCGGGTGCCCACGAGGGCGGCAATGTCTCCCGATCCGGGTTGCTCTACGGGATCCAGGCCGGTGTAGCGCGGGAAATAGTAGGTGAGATCGATGTCCTGGACGTAGGGGAGTTCGACCACCTCGACACGATGGACGGCCGATCGTACCCCGCTGGCTTCCACGAAATACTCGGTCGTCTCGTGCAGGTCGAACACCATCAGGCTGTGAGTCGTCGCAGTGTCTTCTCGCAGCATCGACCAGCGCGTCCATTCACCGTCTCCGCTGCGCACGACCAACTCGACATCGGAGGCGCCGAAGTTTTCCAGGACGGCTGTCACCTTGAGGTCGGCGCCCTTGGCCAGGGTGGTGTCTCCCGGCGTCACGGCGATGCGATAGGGGTTATGCACCCCGGATTCGGTCCACGGCGTCAGCAGCACCGGCGTGGTATTGTGGAGGAAGGCCGGCCCCATCAGAAACAGCCCGATGCCGAACGCGGTGGAGCCGGCGACCAGGCCGGACGATCGCCGCAACCCCGGGCGCTCGACGCGTTTTCCGTCCTCGACCTGGTGACATTCTTCTACGGCCGCGTGCACGATGCGCTCGACCAGGGCCTCGGAGGCCATGGCGGCGTCATGGTGCTCGAACTCGACCGCGCTGATCACCCGGCCCTCGAGGGAGGGCTCGTGTTCCTCGAGATACAGAGCGACGCGCTTGTCGCTGACGCGCCGGAACAGCGGAAGGATCAGTACCCGGAGAAGGAGGATGGCGAAAATGGTCCACGCCGCCACGCGTACGATGGTGACCGCAGTGGCGTCGAACCGAAACACGTCGATGACCCATCCCGCCAACAGCAGCAGGGTCATGGCAGACAGCATTACCAGGGCAGTGCCCCTCAGGAGTACCCGTAACCGCCACCGGTTCCGGACCGAACGGACGACGCTGAGCAATTCGTCGCGCTCGTTTCCGGTCGATGCGAGGATCAGGCCTTCCAGCATGTGCGACTCCTTCTATTCGTTACCGGCCGGCCGCTGCCCGGCTGGGGCGGGATGCGCCTGAGCGAACCGGTTGGACCACAGGGATTCAACGACCAGGAGTGCCAACACTCCCAAGAGGAGAAACCACCATATGCCCTGACGGCGTTCCCGGTCCGCGGGTGTCACCGTCATCGACCCGGTGGCACTGGCGGAGGCCGCTGAGGTGTCGGGAACCGTCACGGCCGCCACGAAGGCCTCGATGTCCAGCGGCGCCAGATCCGACTCGGCCCGGTTCACGTTGACCGCGACCGGATACGAGGCTCGCTCACGCCCCAGGGGGTACACCGAGTAGAAGCCGGCTTCCGCCAGGGTCACGAACGGGTTCGATGCCCTGACGTCCACCTCTCGCCGCCAGCGCGATGGCCCTTCGACGATGACCTCCTGTTCGAGTGTGTCACTATCGATACCCATCTCGACCAGGATGTCGCGGAGGTGGACCACCTGTCCAGCTTGGCGCCAGCCGTCGATGGTCTGTCCTCCGCTCAGGTATTGGGCCACCTGGTGGACGAACGGGAGAAACACCGGCTGAACCGGCAAGTTGCTCCACAGGTTGTCGAACGGCGACCCCCACAACAGCACACGACCTGCTCCGTAGCCCAGGCCTGCCAGCGCCACGCCGCCGTCGGTGTAGCGGGCGACGGCCTCGCCGCTGTCGGCCAGGACGATGGGCCGGTAGCGGAAGAACCTGGGTCCGGCGACGTTGCCGTCGTCGGGACCGCTGAAGATGCGGAACGCTGGATGATGGTAGTCGATGCCGGCCAGGCTCACCCCCTGGCGGTCTAGGCGGTCGACCGTGCTGCGCCAGCGGCCGGGCATGAGACCGGCGGCGGCCTCGGGCCAACTCCCAACCGGGCTGCGGCCACCTAGGATGATCCACAGGCCGCCTCCGCCGGCCACGTGCTCGATGATGGCCTCTCCAGCCGGCCCACCGGGGAACGGGCTGTCGTGCAACACCACTACCGAAGCGGCGGCCACGTCGGCGGGCCTGACCGAATGCCTCCGAGCCCGGGTGACCTCGAAGGCGGGGTCGTCGGCGATCGCCAGTGCGTCCCGGAGGTAGCGGGATCCGTCGTTCGGGGCACCGCGCGCCTCGATCAGCAGGAGCGACAGCGCCGGACGGTTGGACAACGCCAGATGAAAGGTGTTGTCCGGTGCCAGGAGATCATCGCCGATGTGCACCGTGGCCCGTGCAATTGTAGATGGTTGCGCCACGGGTCCCAGGCGAGCCGTGCGGCTCTCCATCGGGGGAATAGTTACTACCGTCTCCGCCACGTCTTGGCCGTTGATCGACAATGTGACGGATAGATCTGTGATTGAGGTTGGTCCTTGATTGACGATGCGCGCGGCGACAACCACCGTAGGCCGGCCACCATGCTCGCTTCGACGCGGGTCCACGCCGGTAATCAGCACGTTGCTTGGATCCGAGATGGACAGGTCGACCGGCGTGAGCACGGTCCCCGGAACCAACTGCGCCCGGGTAGTCCGGTCCCAGGCTCGGGCCTGCCAATCCGAGACGACGATGACCTCGCGCTAGATCGGAAGAGCACACGTCTGAACTCCAGTCACA
>CAJVYZ010000101.1 GCA_913009915.1 uncultured Gemmatimonadota bacterium
CGCCACGGTCTCCTCAGCAACCAGGCCACACTCGAAAGTCCCAACGAGCGGATTTCCCCAATCCCAATTGTCTTTAATACCTGGATCTCCAAGTCATGAACATTCGCAACATCCGCAGGAAGGTCTACTACTCGGTACTGGCAGTGTCCGCCCTGCTGGTAGCGGCTGGCTTCCTGGTGCCGCTGTTATGGTGGGGACTCGTTCTGTTGCTGCCCCTGGTCGGCCTGGGCACGGCCGACCTCCTGCAGACCCGCCGCAGCCTGCTGCGGAACCACCCGATCGTGGGACACCTCCGGTTCCTGCTCGAGGACACCGGCCCTGAGCTCCGGCAGTACATCGTGGAGAGCAATACCGAGGGGCGTCCGTTCAACCGCGATCTGCGGTCGCTGATGTACCAGCGGGCCAAGGACGTCTCGGACAAGAAGCCGTTCGGCACAGAACTCGAGGTATACCAGGAAAACTATGCCTGGATCGCGCACTCGATCGTTCCCAGGCCGCTCGTCGAGGATGCAGCCCGATCATTCAGGGTCGATGTGGGCGGGCCGGTCTGCAGCCATCCGTATTCGGCATCGGTCTACAACATCTCGGCCATGAGCTTCGGTGCGCTCAGTGGAGCCGCGGTGCATGCCATGAACGAAGGCGCCCGGAAAGGCGGATTCGCTCAGGTAACCGGCGAAGGTGGCATTTCGAAATACCACCTGGCGGCGGGCGGCGATCTGATCTGGCAAATCGGGACCGGGTACTTCGGGTGCCGCGCGCCGGACGGCAGCTTCGACCCGGCAAGATTCAAGGAACGAACTTCGCTGCCCTCCGTGAAGATGATCGAGTTGAAGATCTCCCAGGGTGCCAAGCCGGGACACGGCGGCATTCTACCGGGCGCCAAAGTCAGCGCCGAGATTGCGGCGGCGCGGAGGGTTCCGGTCGGAACGGCATGCGTCTCTCCCAGCTATCACACCGAGTTCGACACACCAATCGGTCTGCTCGAATTCGTGCAACGCTTGAGGGACTTTTCCGGCGGCAAGCCGGTCGGTTTCAAGCTGTGCGTGGGGCGCCCGACCGAGTTTCTCGCGATATGTAAGGCAATGCTCGAAACCGGGATCACCCCGGACTTCATCACCGTGGACGGTGCTGAAGGCGGTACCGGGGCGGCCCCGATCGAGTTCTGCGATCACGTGGGGATGCCGCTGCGCGAGGGCCTGGTGATCGTCCACAATGCGCTGATGGGTGTGGGCCTGCGGGACCAGATCAAGATCGCCGCGAGCGGCAAGCTGGTGACGGCGTTCCAGATTGCGGCGGCCCTCGCCCTGGGCGCCGACTGGTGCAATTCGGCGCGCGGATTCATGTTCGCGGTGGGTTGTACCCAGGCACAGGCGTGCCACACGAACGAGTGCCCCGTGGGGGTTGCCACTCAGGATCCCACCCTGCAACGGGCGATCGTCGTCCGGCGAAAAAGCGAACGCGTCTACAGCTTTCATCGCCGCACGGTGGAGGCACTCGCGGAAGTGGTCGCGGCCACGGGACTCGACCATCCGGACGGCCTGGCACCCTACCATCTGTTCCAACGTACCAGCCCCTGGGAGGTAAAGCGGCTCGACGAACTGTACACGTTCCTCGAGCATGAGGAACTGCTGCATGGCCATGCTGAATCGCTGTCGCTGTACTGGGAGCAGGCCCGGCCCGACGCGTTCGCTCCGGCAATCCGCGGATCCGCCTGACCATCACAATGCGATACATCTCGTTGGACGGCTTTCACCGGTGCCGAAGAAACCTTCGACCTGGTTGGACCCACTCAAGTTGTCGTGTCCGCCGTTGCCGCACGGGGTACGTGACGACACATTCTTCTAGCTTTCCATTTCTCCCGTCACGCCGCACAACACGACAACTGGGCCACGTCCTTGTCGAACGTCTGCGCCGCCAGTTTGATCCCCTCCGACAGCGTCAGGTACGGATGGAACGTCGAGGTGATGTCCTCGATGGTGAGCCCGAACTTGATGGCCAGGGTCGGTTCCATGATCATCTCGCCGGCCTCGCTGGCCAGAATGTGGGCGCCGAGTATCCTCCTGGTGGCACCGTCAGCCACCAGCTTGACGAAACCGCGCGTGTCATGAGCCGCTTGTGATCTGGGGACATACTCGAGCGGCAGCGTGGAGGTGATGACGTTGTATCCCTGCTCACGGGCCTCGGCTTCCGACAGCCCCACGGCGGCGACGCTGGGATCGGTGAAGGTGACCTTGGGAAGGGCGCTCAGATCGTAGGTTTTCTGTGGCCCCATGACGTTGTCCGCCGCCAGGGATCCGGCGTAGGCGGCCACGTAGACGTACATCGGTTCGCCCGTCACATCGCCGGCGGCGTAGATGGCCGAGTTCCCGGTCCGCAGGTGGTCATCGACCACGATCTCACCGCCGGGCCCCAATTCCACGCCCGCTTCTTCGAGCCCAAATCCCGATGTGTTCGGTTGCCGCCCGGTCGCGATGAGCAACTGCTCCGCCGAGACAGCCTGCGTCTGGCCGTCGCGCGTGAAGTGGACCGTGTAACGGCCATCCCGATCGACGCGCTGGTAGGACACCCCGGTGATAATCTCCATGCCCTCCTCGCGAGCATATCCCGTGAGCGCTTGGCCGATGGCGAGGTCCTCATGCGGCAGCACCGCCGAGCGGCGGGTCATGACCGACACCTTCACACCCAACCTGAAGTACGCCTGACCCAGCTCCATGGCGATGATGCTGGCACCGATGACGATCAATGAGTCAGGTAACGCCTCCAGTTCCATGAGAGTGGTGCTGGTGAGGTAACCCGCGTCTTCCAACCCAGGGATCGGTGGCACCTTGGGCGAAGAACCGGTGGTAACCACGAGCCCCTTTCCCTTGACCACGATACCGCTCGCCAGCCTCACCGATCCATCCGACGCGACCGTGCCCCGTTCCTCGAACAGCGTGACGCTTGGGTAAGCAGCGAGCACGTCGCGGTACTTAGCTTGCCGGAGGCCGGCCACCAAGGCGTCTTTCTGGTCGCGAACCGCGGACCAGTCGACAGCCCCGTTGCCACTCGGAATACCGTTAAACGGATGATGCCGCCGCCGATGATTGGCCTCCGCGGCCCTGATCAACGCCTTGGAAGGAATGCACCCCACGTTGACGCAGGTACCCCCCAGGGTGCCGGCGTTGATCAGCGCCACCCGGCCTCCTGACTCGGCCACCTTGATGGCCGCCGCAAAGCCGGCCGAACCGCCACCCAGGACGACCAAGTCGTAGTCGCCGGCGCCGGTACGATCAGCCGCAGCCGGTTGCGACGCGCGCACCCGGACGGTGCCACCGTAGCCAGCATTCTCGAGGGCCGCCACAACGGCCTTGGGAGCGACCGCCCCGTCCGCCGTGACGCGGGCGATACTGTCTCCGAAACTGGCCGAGGCCCGCCTCACACCGGGCACCGATTCCAGTGCCTTGACGACGCTGGGCTCGCAACTGGTGCAGGTCATCCCAGAAACGTCGACGATGATCTCTTCAGGCTCACTCACTCGGTCCTCCATCGGTGACACTCGCTTGGTATCCGGCCATCTCGGCCAGCCGATCGATCATCGCCTGGGGCGAAATGACCTCGGGATCGTACGTCACCACGCCCCGGCCCTCCTCGTAGGAAACCTCGGCGTTATCCACTCCATCCATCCGTTCGAAGACCACACGGGCCGTCGCAGCGCAGCCGGTTCAGGTCATTCCCGTGATGGCGAGCATCACCTGCGCCAGCCCGTCGGGCATATCGGCCATGGCGCCCATGGCCTCGCCGCCGGCTGCCATGTCGACCGCATGATCGTGCGAGGCCATTTCGTGGCCGGCGCCGGATTCGGTGCCATCCATGGCGTGGTCCATGGGAATCTGGGCCACGATGCCGATCCCCAACGCCGCGGCGACGAGTATCCATTGACGGGTGGTCATTTAGTGCTGCTCCTAGGAGATCATCCAGGGCTGCCACCTGGGGTACGTGGCGAACACGATGGCAATGATGGTGGAGATCCACAGCATCACCTTCATCCGGCGCCGGACGGCCGGGTCGGCGCACGGCTTTCCGGGCTCACAGGCCTTCTTCTCCTCCCGATCCAGCAGGAAGAAACCCAACGCCAGGAACACGGCCGTCGCGCCCAGGAAGTAGGGGCGCAGCGGCGTGAAGGTACTCGCCAGGCCAGCCCCTGACACGCCAACCGTCACCGCCAGGAGGGGTCCCGCACAGCACAGCGCCGAGGCGAACGCAGCCCCGAGGGCGCTTCCAGTAGTAAGCATCGCTTTTCCGAGCATGGGATCCCTGGGTGGTAGGTCTGCCCGTCAACATAACATCCGTACCTAAGTACGGACGCAAGGCCCGCCCCCGCCTCGCCGCCCTCGCTGTCAAGTGCCCTCGCTGCACCCGCCGACCACCTCCAGATACTGCCGATCCCAGGTAGCGATCATGCTCTCCAACTCGGCATACGGCCCCGGCCGATAGGCTCGCGACGCGATCCCCCGCTGCGACATCTCGCTCACCTCCCAATCCTGCTTGTTGGTCATATTCCAGAACTCTACCGCGTCGCTGGCATCGAAGTCGGCCTGCGCCACCGCGTCCGGATGAAACAGCCATTGGCACACGATGCGGGTTCGGTCTGGTGCCAAGCGTTGTATCTGATGCACCAACACGTAGTCCGGATGCAGGCTCAACAGCAGGTTGGGGAAGATGGTGTAGTAGTAGATCAGGTTCTTGTCCTCCCCGGACACGTCGCCCAGGGTCGGCGCGCAGGTGCGCCCCGACATCGTCATGCTGCCGCCATCCTGCGCCAGCCGCATCGGGCCGCCAAGAAAGGGGCCTTCCTCCAGGTCGTTGGTGCTGTTGCGATAGGGACTCAGTCGGTTGAGAGCCGGATGCAAGCCGGGGCAGTGATAGCACTCGGAGTAGTTCTGCACCACCAGTTTCCAATTGGCTGCCACGTCATACACGATCTCGTGCGCCACCTGCAACTCCGCCAGGCGCCACTGCTGGAACTTGCCGATCAGCGGCGCGTACGCCTCTTCGAACTGCTCGGCAGCCGGATCGAGATTGACGAACACACCACCTTCCCACACCGCCACCGCCACTTCCAGTAGGGGGTAGTCAGCTTTGTCGAACCCCGCTACTTCATCCATGTTCGGGGCCCCGATCAAACTGCCGTCGAGCGCATAGGTCCACGCGTGATAGCAACATTGAATCGACTTGGAGAACCGTCCCTCGGCTTGGGAACACAGTTGCGTCCCCCGATGACGGCAGGTGTTATGGAAGGCCCGTACCCGATTGGAACCGTCTAGCAGGATGATGACGCTCTCGCCGTCGACCTCGAACACGAAATAGCTCCCCGGTCCTGACAGGCGAGACGACCGCCCGGCGTAGAGCCAGCGCTTGAAAAAGATGCGCTCCGTTTCCAGGTCATACACCGCGGGGGAAGTGTAGTACTTGCCATCCAGCGTGCGTGCGCCGAGTGCTGTGCGAGTCGACATGCTCGGATCCTCGGTAGGCTTGGTCAGGGCCGATCTGTCCGTCTGTGGAAGATATAGCAGCCCGCAGTCCTGCTGGGGAAGACACTGCTGGACCGGAGGAGCATCCTACGGGGGTGCCTAGGGCCCGCCAATGGCGACAGATTGCGGCATGCCGCCATCATCACCTCCCCCGTCAGGCAGCGATCCCAGTCGCTCGCGCAGGTGGATCGTGCTGGTCGGCCTCATCGGAGCCGTCCTCCTCGTGGTAGCGGTCGGCGGTAACGTGGTGCGGCCCACGGTCGCCTTCATTCGTTCGACCGCCGAGGGCGCCGAAGGTGGCACCCTGGTGGTCATCTACGGCCTGGCGTCAGCCTTCACTTTTCTGACCGTACTCCTGCCGCTCCCGGCCGAGGCGTCCGCTTTCCTTAATGGCAGCCTGTTCCCGGCGCCGGTAGCGTTCGGCCTCACCTGGACCATGGCCATGGCGGGAGCCGCGACTTCCTATGAGATCGGCCGGCGCTACGGTCGCGCTCCCGCCCACAGGATTTTCGGTGCCGCCCCGATGGACCGGGTGGAGCGGCTGCTCGACCGCGCCGGCTGGCCGACTCTGCTGGCGCTGCGCCTCTCCCCCGTCATGGCCTTCACCGCCATCAACTGGGCCAGCGGTATCCTGGCCCTGTCGCGTCCGGTCTTCTATTGGACCACCGCAGCGGGCCTGGTCCCCGGCACGTACGTCTTCACGGTGGTTCCCGATCTCCTGCGCAGCGGTGCGTCCACAGCCGGGCTGATCGGCATTGCCGGGGCGGCAGCCGTGGGACTGCTCGGCGTTTCCTTCCTCCGCATGCGCCGGACCAAAACCACGGAGCCATGAATGGACGGCTTGATCCTGGTAGACCTGCAGAACGATTTCATGCCCGGCGGCGCGCTGCCCGTGGCGGGCGGGGATGCCGTCGTGCCCGTGGCCAACGCGCTGGCCCCGCTGTTCGACACGGTGGTAGCCACTCGCGACTGGCATCCGGCAAACCACGGAAGTTTCGTCACCGCTCACCCGGATCTGGCTGTTGGTGAACTGACGACCCTGGCGGGCCTGGAGCAGGTCGTGTGGCCCGTGCACTGCGTGCAGGAAACGCACGGCGCGGCCTTCGACGACGCTCTCGACATGGCGCGCGTCGACGAGATCGTTTCCAAAGGGACCGATCCCGGCATAGACAGTTACAGCGCCTTCTTCGACAACGGCCACCGGCGGGCGACCGGCCTCGAGGATTACCTCCGCAAGCGCGGCGTGGACCGGATCTACGTCCTGGGCCTGGCGACCGACTACTGCGTCAAGTACACGGCCCTCGACGCCAGGCGGCTGGGATTCGAGACCTGGGTAGTTGAGGATGGTTGCCGGGGCGTAGAGCTGACACCAGGCGATGTCGACGCCTCCATCAAGGAAATGCGCGATGCCGAAGTTTACATGATACGAAGCGAACAGCTGTTGGGATCGTAGTCTACCCGGCCACATACCGGGAACCTTGACCGGTGGTTCCGCGGATGAATCCGCGGCTCGGCGCCTGCGGCGGCGGACCATGAATGGTCCCGCAACGTTCCGTCGTTTACTACGGGTCGCGAAGGGAGCCGACGTTTAAGCGGTTGGCGCTCCCGCGCCACTGCTCTTCCTCAGGCCGTCGGCTGTCGCCGCCAGGCCTCTCGGGTCAACATCGGAACACTGCCCCCGCTGTACCGCTGACCTTGTGGACGGTAAACCGGTTACCCTCTACCAATCGCCTGGCGAGTCGGCATCGAGGTAGGTATACTGACGCTCCGGCACCTCGCCGGGGGGAGAACGCATGACATCCAGAGTGCTCATCATGGGAGCGGCAGGAAAAGACTTCCACGTCTTCAACACGGTGTATCGTGAAGATGCCGCGGCTGAGGTGGTCGCCTTCACTGCCACTCAGATTCCCGGCATCGACCAACGCCGCTATCCGGCGGAACTGGCCGGACCCAGGTACCCCGACGGCATCCCCATCGAGCCCGAGGAATCGCTCGAAGCGCTAGTCCGGGAGCGCAAAGTGGATTTGGTGGTTTTCGCTTACAGTGACGTGCGCTACCGATACGTCGACGAAAAGCGAGCAACGGTCGAGACGGCGGGCGCCCGCTTCGAAACCGCTCCCACGCGAGCGACCATGATTCCCAGCAGCAAGCCGGTGGTGGCGGTATGCGCCGTGCGCACCGGCTGCGGCAAGAGCCAGACCTCACGTTATGTGGCGCGCGTCCTCCGGGACATGGGGAAGCGTGTCGGCATCGTGCGCCACCCGATGCCGTACGGCGATCTCACCAAACAGCGCGTCCAACGCTTTGCCGCTCTCGATGACCTCGCCGCGCAGAACTGTACCATCGAAGAGATGGAGGAGTACGAGCCACACATCAGGAACGGCATGGTCGTGTGGGCAGGAGTGGACTACCAAGCCATCCTGCGCCAGGCGGAGCAAGAAGCCGATGTCATTCTGTGGGACGGGGGAAACAACGACACGCCCTTCTACAAGCCAGATCTATGTATTACCCTCGTCGATCCCCACCGGGCCGGTCACGAGGTAAACTACTATCCGGGGCGCGAGAATCTGGAGATGGCGGACGTGGTCTTGTTCAACAAGATGGACACGGCCGATCCCGATAATGTGAAACTGGTCGAACAGTCGGTGCGGCAACACAATCCGGACGCCCAGGTGATATACGCCGACAGCCCGGTGACGGCCGCCGACCCTTCGATCATAGAGGGCGCCCGGGTCCTCGCCGTCGAAGACGGGCCCACTCTG
>CAJVYZ010000102.1 GCA_913009915.1 uncultured Gemmatimonadota bacterium
TTGTTTGCGGCTAGGTGGATCGGAGTTTTTGTGTTTTTTTTTTTTTTTCGAGCAGAAGACGGCATACGAGATATATCAGTGTGACTGGAGTTCAGACGTGTGCTCTTCCGATCTGGTAACGCTCGCCTGGTATGGTCCCGAAATGGACGGAGGTGTTCCCCTGGAGGAGACCTGGCTGGCTCGGCCTGGGAGTGACAATTTCTCCCGGCTGGCGGAATACCGGGACGATTTCAGGCCGGGCGCGGCGCGTTACGATGTCGGCGAGACCCCGAATTTTGCGCTCATGCCGATGGTTCGAGTCGGCCTCGAGCAGTTGGTGGAGTGGTCGGTCGAGGAGGTCGCGGCCTACTGCGGTCGGTTGACGGATGAGATCGTCCGGGCCGCGGACCGGCTGGGGTACGCCGTGGCCGACCAGCGGGAGCGGTCACCGCACATCGTCGGACTCCGCCTGAGATCGGAGGCTCAAGGGAAAGCGTTGCGAGATTCGTTGGCTGCCAGAAACGTGCAGGTGTCGGTTCGCGGGGATGCCGTACGAGTATCGCCGTACGTATACAACGATCGGGAGGACGTGGCGGCGTTGGTTGGGGCGTTGGGGGGGGGGGGCGTGGGGCGTGGGGCGTAGGGCGTAGGGTGTTTGGGCGTTGGGCGTTGGGCGTTGGCGTAGGGGGGTCGGGTAGGGGCGACGCATGCGTCGCCCGTACGGGTGCGCACGGCGCATTACGCGCGTAGTGCGGGCCACTGCTGGGTTAGGCAGTGGAAACTTCCCAGGCCCCACGCCAGGTCCGTCGAGGGAATTAGCGTCACTTGGCGGGTTGGAAAGCACCGCTGCAGCACGGCGCTGGCGATCTCGTCGCGTTCCGGATCGTAAGCCGGTAGCAACACCACGCCATTGGCGACATAGAAGTTGGCGTAGCTCGCCGGGAGCCGCTCGCCGTCGTGATACAGCGGTGGCGGCATGGGCAAGTCGACGATGCGAAGTGGCCGGCCGTCCTGATCCGTCATGGACTCGAGGCGTTGGCGATTGCTTCTGAGGACGTCGAAGTTCACGTCGGTGGGATCGGCCTCGATTGCGGTGACGACAGTCGAGGGACCGACGAAACGGGTGAGGTCGTCCACGTGCCCGTCGGTGTCGTCACCGGCGATGCCATCGCCCAGCCAGAGGATGTGTTCGACGTTGAAGTGGTCTCGCAGAGCCTGCTCGATGTCCGCCTTGGTGCGGCCGGGATTGCGGTTGGGATTGAGGAGGCACGACTCGGTGGTCAGGAGCGTGCCGGCACCGTTGACGTCGATGGATCCCCCTTCCATGACCAGGCCGGGCACGAAGCGACGCAAGCCGTAGTGGCCGGCGATACGGCCGGGGATGGCGTTGTCGTTGTCGAACGGCGGGTACTTGCCGCCCCACGAGTTGTACCGCCAGTCGAGCACCGCCTCCTCGGGTTGTCCGTCGACGGAGCGCTGGAGGAAAACGGGACCGTGGTCCCTGACCCAGGCGTCGTCCGTTGGGTGGTGATGAAACACCACCCGGTCCAGTGGGACGTCGGCGTGGGCCAATCGGCTGCGCACGTTGGCTTCCATGTCCGGTCCGGTGACGTTGAGGTAGACGAGCTCGTGGGGGACCAAGGTTTCAACGATATGAACGAATATGGGTGGGATTCTGTGGAAGATCTCCGGCCAGGACGACTCCCGGTGAGGCCAGCTGAGCCACGTCCCGCGATGCGGCGCCCACTCGGGCGGCATGTGAAAGCCCAGGTCCGCCGGCGTGGGGGTGGGCGTGGGGCTGGTCAATCGCGGAAGCGGCGCCCGAGGTCCTGATAGGCGTCGATGCGGCGGTCCCGGAGGAACGGCCAGTGGGTTCGGGCTTGGTCGACGGCGGCGAGGTCGCAGGGCACCACCAGGACTTCCGGTTCTTGGCCGGCCTTGGCCAACACGTTGCCGTAGGGATCGGCCACGAAACTCCCGCCCCAGAACTCGATACCGCCACCGTCCGAGGGTTCGTGCCCCACCCGGTTGACGGCGACCACGAACACCCCGTTGGCCACCGCGTGGCTGCGTTGCATCGTTTCCCAGGCACTGTGCTGCGACGCGCCGTACTGGGCCTTCTCCGCCGGGAGCCAGCCGATGGCCGTCGGGTAGAACAGGAGTTGGGCTCCGCCCAAGGCCGTCAGCCGGGCGGCCTCCGGGTACCACTGATCCCAGCAGATCAGCACGCCGATGCGGCCGTAACGGGTATTCCAGGTCGGGAACCCGAGATCGCCGGGCGTGAAGTAGAATTTTTCGTAGAACTGCGGGTCGTCGGGGATGTGCATCTTGCGGTAGCGACCGAGGCAGGTTCCGTCGGCATCGAGTATTGCTGCGGTGTTGTGATAGAGGCCCTCGGCACGCCGTTCGAAGAGCGAGGCCACGATGACCACCTCGAGTTCGCGAGCCAGGTGGCCCAGGAGCTCCGTGGTGGGGCCGGGGACCGGCTCGGCCAGCTGGAAGTGGCTGTGGTCTTCCGTTTGGCAGAAGTACCGGGAGCGGAACAGCTCCTGGAGGCAGACGATTTGCGCTCCCCGCGCGGCGGCGGAACGGATGCCGTCGAGGGCGTGTTCAGTGTTGTGGTCGATGTCGCTGGAGCAGGCCGACTGGACCAGTCCCACCATCACGGAGCCGGGCGCCGATTGGGTCGTCATGGCAGGGTAGTATAATGGACGAGCGCACCGGCGCCACGCTCACCAGGAGGGAAGCATGCCACCGCCGATCTACGTTTGTGAAGCCACCATCCGCCGCTGGGAGGGACCGCATCGGACGGTGCGTCTCCCGGGGGACACCGAGGACACCGCTTTTGGGGTCCACGGCGCCATCGCCCGGCACTACGGTCTCGACTCGATGGAGGGGTACCAACCGCACGCGACGACGATCGATCACGTCATCGCGGCGGCGGGCGGCTGACTCACCGGCACCTTTGCTGGCGCGCTGGAAGCGCGCGGGATCTCGTTGGGGCCGGAGGACATCTATGGCGACGTGCGTGGCGACGTGGAGCTCGACGACGGCGTGCTGGTGATCAAACGGATTCACGTTGCCTACCGGCTCAGGGTGGCGGAAGAGCATCGCGCCGCCGCCGATCGGGTGCTGGCTGTGCACGCAGAAAAGTGCCCGGTGGCGAGGAGCATCGGGGGCTCGATCGCGATCACTACGGGGATAGAATACTTTTGAGGGCGTTGGGCGTTGGGCGTGGGGCGTGGGGCCTACGTCCTACGCCCCACGCCCCACGCCCCTGCTCATGTCCGCACCAGCTTCTTGAACTTGATGCGGTGGGGCTGGTTGATGTCGACGCCGGTGCGGCGTTTATGGTCTGCGGCGTAGTCCTGGAAGTTGCCCTCGAACCACACCACCTGGCTGTCGCCTTCGAAGGCGAGGATGTGGGTGGCGATTCGGTCGAGGAACCATCGGTCGTGGCTGATCACCACGGCGCACCCGGGGAACCGGAGCAGCGCGTCCTCGAGGGCCCGCAGGGTATCGACGTCGAGGTCGTTGGTCGGTTCGTCGAGCAGCAGGAGGTTGCCACCGCTCTTGAGGAGCCGGGCCAGGTGGAGCCGGTTGCGCTCGCCACCCGACAAGTCTCCCACCATTTTCTGTTGGTCGGTGCCGCGAAAGTTGAATCCGGCGCAGTAGGCCCTGGTATTTATGGTACGATTTCCGACCTTGAGCGTCTCTTCGCCGTCGGCGATGGCTTGGTACACGGTCGACTCGTCGCCGAGATCGGCGCGCGACTGGTCGACGTAGGCGACCTTGACGGTGGAGCCTACGGTTAGCGTGCCGTCGTCGGGCTGCTCTTCACCGACGATCATTCTGAACAGCGTCGTCTTGCCGGCGCCGTTGGCGCCGATCACGCCGACGATCCCACCGCGCGGAAGATCGAAGCTCAGGTCTTCGATCAAGAGCAGGTCGCCATAGCCCTTGCGCAGGTTGCGGACGGACACGACCTCGTCGCCTAGGCGTTCCGGCTGGGGAATGAGGATCTCGGCGGTGCTTTCTGTTTGTTGCTCCCCTTCCGCCAGCAGCGCCTCGAAGGCGTTGATCCGGGCCTTGGCCTTGGTATGGCGCGCCTTGGGGGTCATGCGTATCCACTCGAGTTCACGCTGGAGGGTTCGCCGGCGGGCGCCGGCCTGTTTCTGCTCCGTGGCTAACCGGCGTTCTTTCTGTTCCAGCCACGAGGAGTAGTTCCCCTCCCAGGGGATGCCCGCGCCGCGATCGAGTTCCAGAATCCAGCCGGCGACGTTGTCGAGGAAATAGCGGTCGTGGGTCACTGCGACCACGGTGCCGGGGAATGTTTCGAGGTAGCGTTCCAGCCAGGCCACGGATTCGGCGTCCAAATGATTGGTGGGCTCGTCCAGCAGCAGCATGTCCGGTTGCTCCAGCAGGACGCGGCACAGGGCCACTCGCCGCGCCTCGCCGCCCGACAGGGTGGCCACGTCCGTGTCGCCGGGTGGCAACCGCAGGGCATCCATGGCGATGTCGATCGTTCTGTCGAGGTCCCAGGCACCCGCTATGTCGATACGGGTCTGCAGTTCGCCCTGCTGGTCGAGCAAGGCCTGCATCTCCTCGTCCGACATAGGCTCGGCGAAGCGCGCGCTCAGCGTTTCGAATTCGGTCAGGAGTCCCCGGGTGTCGGCCACGGCCAGCTCGACGTTCTCACGGACGGTCTTGCTGGCGTCGAGTTCGGGCTCCTGCGGCAAGTAGCCGATGCGTATGTCCGGTGCGGGGCGGGCTTCGCCGAGGAAATCGCTGTCCACGCCGGCCATGATCTTGAGGAGCGTACTCTTGCCCGAGCCGTTGGCTCCCAGAACGCCGATCTTGGCTCCCGGGAAGAAGGCGAGGTAGATTCCCTTGAGGATCTCGCGCTTGGGCGGCACGACCTTTCGCAAGTCGGCCATCGTGAAGACGTACTGGTGTTTTGTCATGGGCGGGGAAGATAGTCCCCTCGTCTGTAGCGTGCGACCAACCCATCATCGAGGCAGGCAATGCCCAAGATTTTCATGCTCGTCGGCGCCGCGGCGCTACTGGTACCAGCGACGGCGTTGCTGGCCCAGGGTGACGCCCCACCCCCCCTCGAGGTCGGGACGGAGGCACCTGCGTTCGCGCTTCCAGGGGCCACGGCCGAGGGAATGACGCCGGAACTCGTCCAGCTGAGTGACTTCGAGGGCAAGACGGTGGTTCTGGCATTCTTCTTCAAGGTCAGGACCAAGGGCTGAACGATTCAGATGCGCGCGTACCGTGATCAGTACGCGGACATATTCGGGGAGCGGGACGACGTGGTACTGCTGGCCATCAGCCGGGACACCACGGAGGAATTGTTGGCGTGGGCCGAGGACGAGGGATTCGCCTTCCACTTGCTGAGTGACGCGGACGGCACGGTGGGGCGCGCCTACGGGGCCGTGACCTCAGACAACACGCTGGACAACCGGAACCTGTTCGTCATCGACGGGGAAGGGCGAATCGCGGACCGGATGATTCCGTTCCGGGCAATGGATCCCACCGCCTACACCGACTTGGCGGTATCGATCCTGGACGTGGCAGGTCCGGCGGCAGACTGACCACTGCGGGTCAGCGGTCGAGGATCGCCTCGATCTCCTCCAATCGTCCGTCGATCTCAACGGCCCGGGAATCCCGGGCCGTTTCCGCAGCCAGCGGTTCTTTGAGCAAATGGCCCGTCAACACGGCCACCACGCTGGCCTGCTCGTCGATGATCCCACCGCGTCGCAGGCCCCTCACTCCGGCAACGGCCGCGGCGCTGGCCGCTTCACAGCCGACCCCGGCCCGGTCGACGACGGCCTTGGCCTCGAGGATCTCCCGGTCGGTCACGGTGGTCACCAGGCCGTTGGTCGCGCGGATGGCCCGAACTGCCCGGTCGAACGACGCCGGGTTGCCGATCCGGATGGCGGTGGCAACGGTGTTGGCCACCACGGGCTCGAGGGGCGTGAAGCCCGCCGCGTAGCTGTGGGCAAAGGGCGCGGCGCCCTCGGCCTGCACTGCCGCCAACCGAGGGATACGGGAGATGAGCCCGGCACGGTGCGAGGCGATCAGGGCCCGTCCGAACGCCGCCGTGTTTCCCAGATTCCCGGCCGGGAACACGATCCAATCAGGGGGGTCCCACAGCCGCTGGTGCAGCAGTTCGAAGATGATGGTCTGCTGGCCGGCGATGCGGTATGGGTTGACCGAATTGAGCAAGTAGAGTCCGAATCTGTCCGCCGCCTGTTCCACCAGTTCGAGACAGCGGTCGAAGTCCCCGCGCACGGCCACGGTTTGGGCGCCGTAGGCCGCCGACTGGGCCAGCTTCTCGGGGGTCACCCGGCCGGCAGGTATCAGGACCAGAGCCGGCAGCCCGGCGTGGGCGGCATAGGCTGCCAGGGACGCCGCCGTGTTCCCGGTCGAAGCGCAGGCCACGCCGCGAGCGCCGACGCGGACGGCCTGGGTCATCCCGACCGTCATGCCCCGATCCTTGAACGATCCGGTGGGATTCTGTCCTTCGTGTTTGAGGGCCAGACGGTCGGTTCCCGTCCACCGCGCGATGGCGTCGGAGGCGATGAGGGGGGTATTCCCCTCCGGGTAGCTGATGGGGGAGTCGGGTGGCTGCGGAACAACCAGTTCCCGGTAGCGCCACACGCCGGACACGTCGGCGACGTCCCGTTGGGTTAGCCGAGCATCGAACCGCGATCGCAACTCGGCGCCCGTCAGGCTGGGTGGCGGGACCTCGAGATCGAGGAGGCCGCCACACCGGCACCTCGCGTTGCTGGCGGATTCCCGGTAGCCGTGGCCACACGCCGGGCACACCAGGCCCATCGGCGACGATGTTGGAGGCGGGGGCGGGGGCGGGGGCGGGGGCACTAGGTCTCCTGGGAGACCACACTCGCTTCAGGCACGAGCCGGGCGCCGAGGTGGTCGACGTGCGTCACCCGGGTAGCGCAGTCGAATCCCGCTCTGCGGTACGCGTTTGCCATGGCCTCGGCAATACTCTCCCCGCTGGTTTCGGAGTGCGCCAACGCGAACGCGGTGGGACCGCTGCCCGACACCGAGACTCCCAGGGCTCCGGCAGCCAGCGCGGCGGCCTTGGCTTCGCGGAAACCGGGGAGGAGGTGAGCCCGCGACGGTTCGGCGATGCGGTCGTCGATGGCCCGTCCCAGGAGCCCCAGGTCGCGCTGGTAGCAGGCGGCGACGAGAGCCCCGACCTGGGCTGCCTGGTGCATGGCAATGCCCAGCGGGACACTGTCGGGGATACAGGTCCTCCCCACGGCGGTTTCCAATTGGTAGTCCGGCAGCGCCAATACCATGCGGAGGTTGGGGGGCACGGGCAACTTGACGATCTCCAACGGTCGCTCCGACCGGACGAGAACCAAGCCGCCAAGGAGAGATGCAGCCACGTTGTCGATACACCTGCCCGACACTCGTTCCTCGGCGACCAGGCACGCCCCTACCAGCCCCGTCGGCCACAAGGGATTGTGGAGCAGGCCGTTGGTCGCCACCGCCGCGGCGACGGCCGAAGCGGCACTGCCGCCCTGGCCCGCCGTCAGGGACAGACCCTTGCGGACCGTAAGCTCGATGCCGACTTCATCCTGCGCACCGGCGCGCTTGATCACTTCCATGGCAGCAATGGCAGCCGTGTGCAGTTCGGGATCCGTCGGCAGGTCGGCGTGACCGGCGTCCTTGATTATGACACCCAGCTCGGCTCGACGTTCGATGATGACCGTGTCCCCACGGCCGGCGATGGCCATGCCGAGGATGTCGAACCCCGGACCGACATTGCCGATGCTTCCCGGCGCGTAGGCCCCCACGCGTTCAGTCACAGCGGCACCACCTGGTCCGCAATCGGCGGTGAGACGGTTCCGTGGATGTCCGGGTCATCATAGCTTTCCGCGATGTTGCTACTCCTGCGGTTGTTGCAGTCGTTGATTCGAACACTCCATTCCGACGGAACACCGGCCCAGGTCGCTGCCGGGGTGACTCTGGGGGCGGCGCTCGGACTCACACCGCTACTCAGCCCGCACAATCTGGTGATCGTCTCGGCGATCGCCCTGCTCAACGTATCCGTCGGTGGTGCGGTCATCGGGATGCTGCTGTTCACACCAGATCGGAAGAGCACACGTCTGAACTCCAGTCACACTGATATATCTCGTATGCCGTCTTCTGCTTGAAAAAAAAAACAAAACATTCATGGATACGTCATTCATCTTACTCTTGTTTTCCTATCAGTACCCTGTGTGCTTCGTCATATTGCT
>CAJVYZ010000103.1 GCA_913009915.1 uncultured Gemmatimonadota bacterium
TTTTAATGATACGGCGACCACCGAGATCTACACTCTTTCCCTACACGACGCTCTTCCGATCTGTGCCAGGAGGTGTCCCAGCAATCCCATGCCGAAGTTCGAATACTCGAACTCAGCACCGACGTCACGTAGGAGCGTATACCCTGAAAGGAAGGAGTACATCTGATCCACGGTGTAGTCCGCATACGGATTGGCCGTATCCGCTGGGATCAGGTTGCTCGGCAAACGAGGGAGGCCCGAAGTGTGGGTGGCCAGATCGGCCAGGGTGATCTGGCGGTCGTTGCCGGATGGCGCCGACACGGTCGGGGGGAGGTACTCGGTGATGGGATCGGTAAGCCGGATGTCTCCCCGAACGACCATGTCGGCCAGAATGGTGGTGGTGAACACCTTGGTGACCGAGCCGATCTCGAACACGGTATGCTCATCGGGGGCCGCTCCGTCAGGAAGGAGGACACGCCCAAATCCGTAGTATCGTGAGCCGGATGAATCGATGATCCCTATTACGATGCCGACGTTGCGACCGGCTTCGATACGGTTGACGATGCTTCCCCGAACCTCGGCGGGTAGTCCATTCCCCTCGGCCGCCCCCTGGGCGATAGCGCTGCCGGTCAGGGCTGTCCCGAGCAGGCCCAGCAAGGCCGGAGCGGCGTATTTGATGTTCATTGTGCACTCCCCGTGGAATTGGCCGGCAGGCCGTCCAGCCGGAAAATCTCTTCTACCGGGACCGATAGGACCCGGGCCAGCTTGAGGGCGATAACCGTCGAAGGTACGAACACGCCGCGCTCGATGGTGTTGGCCGTCTTTCGGGTCACACCGATGAGGTGGGCCAACTGCCCCTGGGTCAGGTCGCGCTCGGCGCGCAGGACCTTGAGCCGGTTGGCCGGTTCCGGATGTCCCATGGCTCAATCCAGCTCCAGGTAGGGGAACCGCCCGATGGGTACCGTCACCGCCACGACGATGAGTCCCTGAAGGACGCCCCCGGCCAGGAGTTCCATCCCCATCGACAAGGCCCGTAGCAGGGCCAGGATTCCAATGATGCTTATCAGGCCAAAGGAGCCCGCCTCGAGTCGATTGTGCCTCACCCGCTCGTCATTCACCACCCGCGATACCTCCGGATCCCGGCAGATGCGCTTGTTCAGGCGCCACCAGCGCCACATGAAGAAGACGAAGGCTACAGCCCCGACCACAGTCACGACCGCAAGAACCGTGGTGAGCCAACCGGGCATGCTGGCCGGCTCGAATGCTTCGATTACCTGGGGTAGCTGCCAGGCGTTCCAGGCTGCCAGAAACCCTATCAGGAAACGATTTCGCTCCTGGACCAACGTCTCGATCTCGTTCACGTTCGGCCCTTTCCCCAAGTAAGTGGAGTAACCCTGTCGCATCAAATAGTATCGCTTAGGTGACAATTTATAACCTTTATTACTCTTTGTCAACCTCTGTTCCCTGCGCCCGATCAGGCAGCTGACCCGGGGCTCATCGATGCCCGTCTGTTAGACGCCGCCTGCCAGATCCCTTACCCGAGTCACCCGGGCCGAGTATCTTTCAGGTTCGCCCAATCGTCCGTACCGACACCCCTAGCTCACGCTATCTATGGTAATACCAACGGTTTCCGATCAGGCCACCCGTGCGGCCCAACTCGAAAAGGCCGACCTCCTCGACCTGTTCCGCCTGATGTTTCTCTCCCGGGCGCTGGACGACAAGGAAATTCAACTCAAGCGGCAGAACAAGATTTTTTTCCAGATATCCGCGGCGGGCCATGAGGCCGTCCTGGCCGCCGCGTCGAAGGTATTCCGCCCGTCTTACGATTGGTTCTACACCTACTATCGCGACCGGACGCTGTGCCTGGGCCTGGGGATGACGGCGACCGAGCAACTGCTGTCGGCGGTGGGCGCCGCCGACGATCCCAACTCCGGCGGCCGTCAGATGCCGTCCCACTGGGGCCACAAGGACCTCAACATCGTCAGCTCGTCCAGCCCCACGGGGACCCAGTTTCTCCAGGCAGTGGGCTGCGCCGAGGCCTGGCTGCGCTACAGCCAGAATGACCAGATAGAAGACCGCGCCGATGTGATGCACGACGACGAGGTGGTCCTGGTGACGTCGGGCGACGGCACCACCTCCGAGGGTGAGTTCTGGGAGTCGCTCAACAGCGCCTGCAATCTCAAGCTTCCGGTGGTCTACCTCATCGAGGACAACGGCTACGCCATCTCGGTGCCGGTCGAGGTGAACACCGCCGGCGGCTCCATCTCCAAGTTGGTGGCCGGGTTCCCCAATCTGAAGATCATCGAGGTGGACGGCTGCGATCCGCTCGTCTCCTACGACGCGCTTGCCGAGGCCGCCGAGTGGGCTCGGCGGCGGCAGGGCCCGGCCCTGGTGCACGCCCAGGTGATCCGGCCCTACTCGCACTCGTTATCGGATGATGAGGCGCACTACCGCTCCACCGATGAGCGGAGCGCCGACGCAGAGCGTGATCCCGTGATCACGTTCCCCGCTTACTTGATGGCTGAAGGAATCGCCACGGAGGCCGAACTCGATCGCATTCGTGAGGAGGTGGCCGAAGAAGTCGCCGTGGCCACCGACACGGCGTTGGCCTCACCGCAGCCGGCCGGCGACACGGTGTACCACAACGTCTACTCGCCGGACGTCGATCCCACGTCCGAGCAGTTCGACACGGAGGAAGACCCGAAATACAGCGGCAATCCGACCACGATGGTGGACCTGATCAACGTCTGCCTCAGAGACGAAATGCGGCGCGACCCCCGCGTGCTGGTTTTCGGCGAGGACGTCGCCGACATCAGCCGCGAGGAGTATCTCGACGACGTCAAGGGCAAGGGCGGGGTCTTCAAGGTGACGTGGGGCCTGCAGAAGGAGTTCGGCGCGGGGCGGGTCTACAATTCTCCCCTGGCCGAAGCCAATATCGTGGGCCGGGCCATCGGGCTCGCCACCCGAGGGTTCAAGCCGGTGGTGGAGATCCAGTTCTTCGACTATATCTGGCCCGCCTACATGCAGATCCGCAACGAGTTGGCTCTGCTCCGCTGGCGCTCCAACGGCGACTTTGCCGCGCCCGTCGTAGTGCGCGCGACCTACGGCGGCTACCTGAAGGGCGGGTCGATATATCACTCGCAGACCGGAGCGTCGTTGTTCACCGCCATTCCCGGTCTGCGGGTAGTGTGCCCGGCAACGGCCCTCGACGCCAACGGCCTGTTGCGGACCGCCATTCGCTGCGACGATCCCGTGTTGATGCTGGAGCACAAGCATCTCTACCGCCAGACGTACAACAAGTCCGCCAACCCGGGCCCCAATTTCATGGTGCCGTTCGGCAAGGCCCGCATCGTGCGCCCGGGGACCGACGTGACGGTAGTGACCTACGGGGCCGTGGTGCAGCGAGCCATCACCGCTGCCACCAAGGCCGAGGAGGAGCACGGCATCAGCACCGAGGTCATCGACCTGCGCTCCCTGTCCCCGGTAGACTGGGACACGATCTACCAATCCGCCCGCAAGACCAACAAGGTGATCGTTGCCTACGAAGACTCCTTGTCCTGGGGCTACGGCGCCGAGTTGGCCGCACGGCTGGCGGACGAGTGTTTCACCTGGCTCGACGCCCCCGTCAAGCGCGTGGCAGCGATCGATACTTTCGTGGCCTATGCACCGCAACTGGAGGACGTCATCCTGCCGCAGGTGGCGGATCTGCAGGCGGCGATTGTCGAGCAGGCGGGGTTTTAGCGGTCAGCGGTCAGCGGTCAGCCGTCAGCCGATAGCCGATAGCCGATAGCCGATAGCCGATAGCTGACAGCCGACAGCCGACAGCCGACAGCCGACAGCTCCTAGCTCCTCAGCACGTCCCTCACCTCACCCACCGCATCGATCGCATTGTCCACGTCACGCGACAACGAGCGCGCCTGTTGCGTCGCCTGGGTCAGGTCGCCCAGCACCTCCTGCATGTTGGCCGACTTGAGGCGCAGTAGATCGAACCGCACGTTTTGCATTGCCAGCACGCAGGACTCGAGATTGCGGGACGTCTTCCGCCGCCGTTTGTCTAATTCCTTGATGGAGTCTCGTTGCCGTTGCAGCAGACTCATCCGGCGCTCATGATCTTCGTCGTCCGGGTCGCCCTCCAACGAAGCCATCCGGTCTTCGACCCGTCTCAGTTCGCGCGGGTCGACCTGGTTCTCCAGTTCGACCAGGGTCAGTGCCAGGTATTGCGCCCGCTGGTACAGACCGTCGACCGTCTTTACCACGTCCGGCAGCAGGTTGCGCTCCGACGCCGGCATACTCTCCAGTTGCTTACTGATGGCGCCGCGGTCGCGCTCCATCTGCAGCAACGTTTCGGCGTGGGCGCCGAATTCCTGTACGGTCGGGCGGCCCAGCCGGGGGAGACCCTTGCCCTTGCTCGTTGCCAGTTGGTGCTCCACCGAACCCGGTGCCGGCGACCGGCGCAGGACGTCACGCCAACTGTACCCCGCCTGCCAGACTTTGGCGTAGTTGGACAACAGTCCGACGCCCCAGATAGCAGCGGGAAAAATGAACCACGGTGGGTCCAGTTGCGTGGTGGCGACGTTCAGCAGGAACAACCCGCCGTTGACCGATGCCCATGCCGCGAACTGGGCCCGGGTCCGTTGCACGATCTTGGGCTCCCCGGTGTCACGGACGAGCTTGTTCTTTTCCTGCTCCTCGTCCCACGACCGCCGCCGCGGAGATTTCTTATGGGTGGCGGAGCGGCGGACCGGTAGTTGCCGGTCGGATACCGAGCGGCGACGGGGCCGCTCGCCCCCCCCCGGGCGGGTGCGTTCGCGCACGGGCCGCCGGGCTTGGCCGGTGCTGCGTGCCCCCCGTCGCACCGGTCGCTGGGGGCGCTCGGCTCCCTTCCACCCCAGGCCCGTAGGTTGATAGCCGGTAACCTTCCGGTTTTCCAACGCTCGCTGGAGGGATTCGGCCGTGGGCCAACGGTTCTGCGGATCCTTTTCCAGACACCGGGCGATGGCCATCGCCAGGTCCTCCGGCACGTCGCGGCGGGATCCTGTCACCAATGGTGCCGGTTCGGTAATCTGCTTCATCAGGATGCCGGCCACATTGGGCGCCTTGAACGGCACCTTGCCGGTAACCATCTGGTAGGCGCAGATGCCTAGACTATAGATGTCGGACCGTCCGTCGATGTCTCTTTCGCCGGCGGCCTGCTCCGGGCTCATGTAGGATGGTGTGCCGATGGCCACACCAGCCCCGGTCAATGTGGCGCCGGACGCGCCGGACAACGCCTTGGCGATCCCGAAGTCGGTTACCATGACTCGGCCGCGGGTCCCCTCGAGCAGGATGTTGTCCGGTTTGATGTCCCTGTGCACGATGTCTACCGCGTGCGCCGCGCTGAGCGCGTCGGCCGTTTCCTTCATGATGCGCCGCACTTCGTCGAGCGGGAGTTGCCGGTGACCCTTGAGCCGGTGCGACAACGGCTCCCCGTCCACCAGCCCCATCACGAAATAGACCAGACCCTCGCCTTCACCAACGGTGTGAATGGGGACGATGTGCGGATGCGACAGCCGGGCCGCGGTTTGAGCCTCGCGGGTGAACCGTTCGCGGATCTCTTGCTGAAACGCCAACTCTGGCGGCAGAACCTTGATGGCCACCCGGCGTTTCAACCGGTCATCGCGCGCACGGTAAACGACACCCATGCCCCCACGGCCGATCTCGCCCTCGATAGTGAAGGAGCCGTGCAGCGCCCTCGCAAGGCGGCCGGGAAGACTATTGTCGTTTGATTCGGTCATTCGCGGTCGGTTTTCGAGTGGCTCGTGTCGGTTACCCGCTCGGGTAACCCCCTAATCTGTGTCGAGAGGGCTCGGGGGGCAACGATTGGGCCGCCGTGACGCTTCTTGGGCGGGGTATATCGGCAGGTTTGCCCCTGGCCCTGCCAGTGCGACGCGCCATATTGGCAGAAGATACCGGCCCCGAATCTCTGTGCGGCACCAGGCCCCGGCCCTGGTAGCCACTGGACAATGGCTTTTCTCCTGTTGGCGGGCCGCTCTTGCCCACCAGTGGTGCCGTGGCATATCGGGTGCATACTTGAGAGACGAACCCGTGTGCCCGAAACGGGCACACCTGATTCGGCGTTATGAGGAGTGATGAGGCCATATGTCTGAGCGAATGACCATACCCGTCCTGCCGCTGCGCGAAGTGGTGCTGTTCCCGTCGGTGACCGCCCCGATCGGTGCCGGACGTCCCGCCACGCTGCGCGCTATCGAAGCGGCCCTGGCGAGCGAAGACAAATTGATCTTCGCCGTGTCCCAGCGGGAGAACATCGAGGACGTGTCGCCCGATTTGCTGTACACCATCGGGACGGTGGCCAAGGTGGGCCAGGTGCAGCGTGGGCTCGCGGGCATGCAGCTGCTGCTCCACGGTGAGCATCGCGGCATTGCCATGGAGTACCAGGAACACGAAGGCTACCTGCAGGCGATCGTCCGCAAAGCCGAGGAGATGGTGCCCGATGATCCCGAGGACACGGCGTACGTAGCGTTGTATCGGGAAGCGCGGGAGCGCGCCGCCGAGCTGGGCCACAAGTCGGGTCTCCCGGACGAAGTGGTACAACAGGTGTTGGCCGGGGTGACGGATCCGGGCCAGTTTGCCGATCTCATATCGGGGTACATCGACATCGAGCCGGCACAGCGTCAGGTGCTGCTGGAGACCCTGTCGGTGAAGGAGCGTTTGCGCCGCGTGCTGGTGCACGTCCAGCACCACGTCACCGTGCTCGACGCTCAGGAAGACATCAAGTCGCAGGTGCAGGAAGAACTGGGTGAGCGTCAGCGGGAGATGATCCTGCGGGAACAGCTCAAGACCATCAAGCAGGAGTTGGGTGAAGACGAAGAAGGCGACGAGTTCGACGAATTGCGACGCACCCTGTCCGAGCTACCGCTGCCCGATGCCGCCCGCAAGGAAATCGATCGCGAGCTCGGCAGGATTTCGCGCATCTCTCGCGAGTCGATGGAGTCTCAGGTCATCCGCACCTTCCTCGAAAACGTGGCCGAACTCCCCTGGGGCATCCGCAGCGAGGATCACCTCGATCTGGCACAAGCCGAGGCGATCCTTGATGAGGACCACTACGCCCTGTGGGACGTCAAGGACCGCGTCCTCGAATTCCTGGCGGTGCGCCAACTCCGAAACGAAGCCGAGGCCCGGGAGGCCGGGGCTTCCGCTGAGGCTGCTTCCGACAGTTCGGAAGAGCCCGCTCCGGAAGAGCCCGCCCCGAAAGAAAGCGCCGGCGACGAGCCAGAGGACGACGGCTCCCCCCCTCCCCCCGTCGGGACCGGCAACGAAGACGACAAGGCTCCCAAGGGACCCATTCTGTTGTTCGTCGGCCCTCCGGGCGTCGGCAAGACGTCGGTCGCCAAGTCCATCGCCCGGGCAATGGGGCGAGAGTACGTGCGGATCTCCCTCGGCGGGGCTCGCGACGAAGCCGACATCCGCGGTCACCGGCGAACTTACGTGGGTGCTATGCCGGGCCGCATCATCGCGGGCATGAAGCAGGCCGGCACCAAGAATCCCGTGTTTCTGCTGGATGAGGTCGACAAACTCGGCGTCTCCTTCCAGGGCGACCCCGCCAGCGCGCTGCTGGAGGTGCTCGACCCCGCGCAGAACGACAGCTTCACCGATCATTACCTCGGAGTACCGTTCGATCTCAGCGAGGTGTTGTTCATCGCCACGGCCAATTTCATCGAGAACATCCCCGGGCCCCTGCTCGATCGGATGGAGGTGGTGGAATTCTCCGGCTACACCGATCGCGAGAAGCTGCACATCGCGCGGCGCTACCTCCTGCCGCGCCAGCTCATCGAGAACGGGCTCGACCGCGAGCGGCTGGCAGTGACCGACGAGGCAATTGCCGAGGCCATCGCCGCGTACACGCGGGAAGCGGGTGTACGTCAACTGGAACGCGAACTGGGCAAGTTGGCACGCAAGGTCGCCCGGCGCATCGCCAGCGATGAAATCACTAGTCTGACCGTCGACGTCGAGGGGGTCCGTGACATTCTCGGCCGGCCCAAGGTACACCCCGAACACGCCGCCGAGCGCGATCAGTTCGGGGTGGCTACCGCGATGTACTACACCCCTGCCCGCGGCGACATCATGATCGTCTTTGCTTCCACCATCCGCGGCAAGTGTGACCTGCTCCTTTCCCCCCATTTTTGTGACGTAACTATGTAATAAGCCTCGTCCGCGTCACACTATGCCATCACGACATCACCCGGAGCATCACACAGATAAACGAAGTGCG
>CAJVYZ010000104.1 GCA_913009915.1 uncultured Gemmatimonadota bacterium
TGATCCGGGAGGGACTCCGGACGCTGCGCGCGGGGCGGACCACCTTCGTGATCGCCCACCGGTTGTCGACCATCGCCAGCGCCGACCAGATCCTGGTGCTGGAAGACGGGCAGATCGTCGAACGAGGCGATCAGGCTTCTCTGCTGGCCCTCAAGGGGCGGTACAAGGACTTGTACGACAAGCAGTACGGCATCGAGGTGGACCGGTTCGTCAATCCGGGCGAGGACTTTACGCCGGATCTGCCGGAGACGGATCTTCCCAAGGCGGGACGGGGGCTGTGATGAGTTGGTAGGGTGTGGCGAGAGGGCCTTGGGCGGAAGGACGTGGGGCGTTGGGCGTTGGGCGTAGGGGTGGGGCTTGGTGCTCGTCTGCCAGTGGTGCCGGGACTGGAAACCGGGAGCTAGAAACTGGGGACAGGTATGTAATCCCCAGTTTCCAGTTTCCGATTTCTACTAATACCGATAATGCTCCGGCTTGTACGGCCCTTCCTGCGGAATTCCGATGTAGTCGGACTGGTCCTTGGTCAGTTCCGTGAGCTTGACACCGAGGTGGTCCAGGTGGAGCCGGGCGACCTTTTCGTCGAGCAGCTTGGGCAGCACGTGCACGCCCAGCGGGTATTGGTCGTTCTCGCGGTGCAATGCGATTTGCGCCATGACCTGGTTGGTGAAGCTCGATGACATCACGAAGCTCGGATGGCCCGTGGCGCACCCTAGGTTGAGCAGACGACCTTCGGCCAGGACCATTACGCTGTGGCCGTCTGGGAAGACCCACTGGTCGTACTGCGGCTTGATGTTGATCCTCTTGATGCCCGCGATCTTGGCCATGCCGGCCATGTCGATCTCGTTGTCGAAGTGGCCGATGTTGCCGACGATGGCCTTGTCCTTCATGCGAGCCATGTCGTCCGCGGTGATGACGTCCTTGTTCCCCGTGGCGGTCACGAAGATATCGGCCTGGCCCACGACGTTCTCGAGGGTATTGACCTCATAACCTTCCATGGCGGCCTGCAGTGCGCAGATCGGGTCGATCTCCGTCACGATGACACGGGCGCCCTGTCCTCTGAGCGCTTGGGCGCAGCCCTTGCCTACTTCGCCGAAGCCAAGCACGACGGCCAGCTTGCCGCCGATCATTACGTCGGAGGCGCGATTGATGCCGTCGATGACCGAGTGCCGGCAGCCGTACACGTTGTCGAATTTGCTCTTGGTGACCGAGTCGTTGACGTTGATGGCCGGGAACAGCAGGGTGCCCTCCTCCATCATCTGGTAGAGTCGGTGTACCCCAGTGGTTGTTTCCTCGGAAACGCCCTTGATTCCCTCGGCGATCCGCGTCCAGTGGCCCGGATCTTCAGCCAACTGCTTGCTGAGAACTCCAAGGATCACTCCCCACTCTTCCGGCTCGGTGGCCGCGTCGAAGGCCGGGACCGCGCCGGCTTTCTCGAACTTCGCGCCATTGTGGACCAGTAGGGTGGCGTCGCCGCCATCGTCGAGGATGAGATTGGGGCCACTGCCGTCGGGCCACACCAGCGCCTGCTCGGTGCACCACCAATACTCCTCCAGCGTCTCGCCCTTCCAGGCGAATACCGGGACGCCCTGCGGGTCGTCGACGGTCCCGTTGCCAACCACGGCGGCTGCGGCAGCGTGGTCCTGGGTAGAGAAGATGTTGCATGAGACCCAGCGCACGTCGGCCCCGAGGTCGGTCAAGGTCTCGATGAGCACGGCGGTTTGCACCGTCATGTGGAGCGAACCCATGATCTTGGCCCCGGCCAAGGGAGACTGGCCGCGGTACTCCTCCCGCAGCGCCATCAAGCCGGGCATTTCCTGCTCGGCGAGATTGATTTCCTTGCGGCCGAATTCGGCCTGGCCGAGGTCGGCCACCTTGAATGGATCCCGGCCGGCCTGTCGGGCGGCGGCGAAGGGATGCAAGTCTGAAGCGACAGTACCCACGTGTTGACTCCTTCAGGAAGAGGTGTGGCCCACCGGAGGTGGGTCGGTAGCAAATGCATGGGAGCCGTACACGGCCCCCGAACTGGTTGTGCCGGAGGGGCACACGGCCGTTGCGGCGAAAAGCACCGGGCCGGTTGCCGAGGGTGCGGCCGGCAGTGGTTGATACGTGTGCGGCTCGAACCCCGCTTCCGTCAGCCAAGCCGACAAGGCCTGGTCGGAGAAGCCTTGCCAGGCATGGCCCATGTCTTTGCGGTACTCATCGCGGTCGTGCGGCATCATGTCGACGACCAGCAGCCGGCCTCCAGGCCGCAAGGCCCGACGCGCCTGGGCGATGACGCGTACCGGATCGATGATGTGGTGCAGCACCAGGAACAGGATCGCCACGTCGAGTTCGTCGTCGGCGATGGGCGGGGACTCGAGTTCGCCGTGGCGGATTTCGACATTGGCGAAGGGGGACAACCGGGCCTCGGCCGCCTCCAGCATGGCGGCGGAATCGTCTACCGCGATAACACGGTGCACGAAGGGGGCTAGGCTTGCCGCAATCTGTCCCGTGCCGCAACCGAGGTCACCTACCACCCAGCGATCGTCCAGCAACGCCAGCAGTCCGGTGAGTTCGGCATTGGCCCCAAAAAGATCCCTCCTGAGCACATCCCACTCTCCGGCGGCGCTCGAGAAGAACGCCTTGGAGGTGGTGCGCCGCCCCGCCAGAACACTACGCATTCGTTCCTGATCGTGGGCCGCGGCCGGGAGTGTCTGGACATCCGCCTTGATGGCCTGCCACAGCCGCGCGGCCGTCGGGTGCAGTCGGTCGTGGTCCACCGAGTACCAGCGACTGGTGCCTTGCACCCGCGAGACGACCCAGCCAGCCGTGCCGAGGATCTTGAGATGCCGGCTGACGGTGGACTGTGGCTGCTGGAGTATGGCCTGGAGTTCCGACACGGTGAGCTCCTGCTCCTCGAGCAGGAGGAGCAGTCGGCTGCGGGTGACGTCGGCGAGGGCGTCCATGCTGCCGAGGATGTGGTTGGCGTCGGCGTTGGTATTCATCAGTATATCCGCATATAATGTTGTTTAACCGGTCGATTTCGTCAAGCCCCGGCTCTGGGCAGGGCCACCTTGCCACCCGGCGTGGAGGGTGCTATCCCTTTACCCCTGAATCAGTTGAGGTTTCTGACACCGGCGGGGACGGACCCGGTAAATCCTGCCGAGAGCTCGAATGGGGAGTGGATCCATGGCAAAGCGGTACAGCTTTCTGATGCAGGTGAACCACGCCTTCGACAAGGCGGCCGCATTAACGGAGCACGATCCTACGGTCCTCAAGACGATCAAGGCCGTGAACAGCGTGTACCACATCCAGTTCCCCATCCTGCGCGACGATGGTTCGATCGAGGTGATCCACGCGTGGCGGGCGGAACACAGCCACCACAAGCAGCCGACCAAGGGTGGTATCCGCTACAGCATGGCGGTCAACGAGGATGAGATCATGGCGCTGGCGGCGCTGATGACCTACAAGTGCGCCGTCGTCGACGTGCCGTTCGGCGGCGCCAAAGGGGGCATCAAGATCGCCCGGCACAAGTTCTCCGAGGCCGAATTGGAACGGATCACACGGCGTTACACGTTCGAGTTGGTCAAGAAAAACTTCATTGGTCCGGGTATCGACGTTCCGGCACCTGATTTTGGGACCGGTGCCAAGGAGATGGCGTGGATCGCCGACACCTATACCTCGTTGGCCACCGGGGAATTGAATGCCTTGGCATGCGTCACGGCCAAGCCGGTCAGTCAGGGTGGCATCCGGGGGCGGACCGAGGCCACGGGCCGGGGCGTGTACTTCGGCATCCGCGAGGCGTGTGACAACCCCGAAGACATGAAGCGGCTGGGTCTGTCGCGGGGTCTGGAAGGAAAGCGGGTGGTGGTGCAGGGTCTGGGGAACGTGGGGTACCACGCGGCCAAGTTTCTGGCCGAGTGTGGTGCGGTGATCGTGGGCTTGGCCGAGTACGAGGGAGCCATCTGCAATCCCAAGGGTCTCGACGTCGACGAAGTAGTTGAGTACCGGCGGACCAACGAGTCGATCGTCGACTTTCCGGGGGCGGAGAACGTCGAGTCGAAGGCCGCGCTCGAACTCGATTGTGACATTCTGGTGCCGGCGGCTCTCGAGAACCAGATCACCGAAGAGAACGCACCACGCATCAAGGCCAAGATCATCGGCGAGGCGGCCAACGGACCGACGACCGGAGAAGCGGCGGACATCCTTTTCCAACGGGGATGCCTGATTCTGCCCGACACGTACTTGAACGCCGGTGGTGTGACCGTCTCCTATTTCGAGTGGGTCAAGAACCTGTCGCACGTCCGGTTTGGCCGCATGGAGAAGAGGTTCGAACAGGGCGCTTACCGCCGCCTACTCAAGGCTGTCGAGAAAGTCACCGGCAAGCATTTTACCGATGCCGAAATAAACGAAATTGCCCGGGGCGCCAGCGAGGAAGACTTGGTCAATTCGGGTCTCGAGGAGACCATGGTCATGGCCTACCAGCAGTTGATCGAGATTCGGGAGGCCCACGAGGGCAAGATCACCTTGCGGACGGCGGCGCTCATCAACGCCATCGACAAGATTGCGGCGAGTTATGAGCACTTGGGGATCTTTCCTTAGGCGGGGGGAGTCGACAGCGAAGCTGTCGACGGCGAGGGCAGCGGGGGCAGCGAGGGCAGGGAACAGAGCTGTGGTTGGCGAGTTGTAAGGATGTTCTAGCCGTTTCGCGCCACCAGCCACCAGCCACCAGCCTACTCTCTCATCGGCAAGCTCACGTGCAGGTGATCCGCCGTTCCGACGTGCCGCAGGGTTCGCAATCCCATGAACCGGAAGTACAGGGCGGTGGCGCCGGTACGCCATGCAGGGCGGCCGATGGTCCGGATGTCGACTGCGTGTACGTAGCCGTCGGCTTGGCGGTAGTGGAGCGAGGCCTCGCTAACCGGGAGGCCCATGGCGACGTAGTCCGACGGAATTCTTCGGACGTCGGTCACTACCAGGTCGCGGTCGAACAGGATGGCGGTGCTCAGGGCGAGCCGGAAGATGGGGTGCAGGCTGGTGTAGTAGGTCTTGACGGCATCGCTCTTGGCGTTGGCACTCGACAGGTAGACGAGCGCGTAGCCGCAGTAGACGAGGGTAATGGGAAGCGCCACGTGGGTGAACGCCAGGCGGACCCGGGCCTTCCCGGTGAGGCGGGCGCTGATGCGAACTCCGTAGACACCGACGATGGCCAGGGTGAACAGTGCTCCGGCTCCCAATGCCAACCAGGTCGGGGCACCAAACGACGCGTAGCTCCACACGCTCACACGGACGAGAACCAGGAACGGGAGCAAGGCCAAGGCCAGGATCAGGATAACCGACCGCCACCAGGGTCGCTTCCCGCGTGAGCGCTCAGGAGTCGAGCGGCGTTCGGAGCGTTGTTGACGGCGGAATTTCCTGGCTGCCGTCTTCTTCAATGACGTCAGCCGGGCGGCACTTTCGGCCTGGGACCGTGGCCGAGGTGCCGGTCCGGTGATGGGTGGGTGATCGGGCTTCATGTCCGTCGCTACGAACCCGGGGCCGTGACGGTTTCGGCTCCCGGAATTGACATATAGTCCCGGTCCGGCCATCATCGGCGCATGTCTCCCCTCACATTCGAACAGTCGCGCCTCACGACCTTCTCGTTGGTGGTGCTGGCCTCGTTCGCCATTGCAGTGGCGCTGCACTTCACCCAGTTGGTGATGGTCCCGTTCGTTCTGGCGATCCTCCTGGCAAATCTGTTGGGCCCGGGTGTCGATTTTCTGATCGAGCGGTTGCGGTTTCCCCGGGCTCTGGCCGTGTTCGTCGCCATTCTGGTGGCCCTTGGCATCCTGACGCTGCTGGGTCTCCTCATGAGCGTTTCGGCCCGCGGCATGGTGACCTCGGCGCCCATCTACCAGGCGCGGCTCGAGGCAGCGTTCGCCGACTGGCGCTCGTTTCTGGATCGGATGAATTTCGATATGGGGCAGGCAACCTTGCACGACGCCGTGCAGCAGTTGCCGCTGTCCCAATGGGCGGGCAACGCGGCCGGCAAGGTTCTGGGGTTGGTGACATCTGGTCTGCTGGTGTTGGTATTCCTGATCTTCATTCTGACCGGCAGGCGTACCAGCGCCGAGCGTGTTGGTCTGTACGGTGAGATGGACAGCAAGATCAGGCGCTACATCGTCACCAAGATTCTCACATCGGCCACGACGGGAATTCTGGTGACGCTCATCCTGTTGGCCTTCGGTCTGCAGTTGGCGGTGGTGTTCGGGATCCTGGCCTTCTTTCTCAACTTCATCCCCAACCTCGGGTCCGTCATCGCCACGCTGCTGCCGCTCCCCGTGGCGCTCATCCAATACGAGTCCCTGTGGCCGGTCATCGGCGTCGTGGCCATCCCCGGTGCGGTGCAACTGACCATCGGGAATGGTGTGGAGCCGGTCCTCATGGGGCGCGGCTTGGAACTGCACCCGCTGGTCATTCTGCTTGGTCTGCTGTTTTGGGGACTGTTGTGGGGGGTCGCCGGGATGTTTTTGGCGGCTCCACTGACGGCCATCCTGCGCTTGGTGCTGGAGCGGTTCGATACCACCAGGCCCGTGGCAGAATTGATGGCCGGCAAGATGCCTCTGGTGTTGACGGCGTCATCGTCGGTACAGACCGGTACTTGGAATAGGCAGTAGTCACCGCTCGAGGAAGACCAGGCCTCCGGCCGGTCACTCGCTGGGTGACGTCAACTCCGGGGCCAGCAAGTGCCGCACGCTCTCAAGGCTGCCGTCGTTGGGCGCCGGTGTCAGGCCGAGGATGGCGCACATCATTTCGTACACATCGATATTGGCCACCGGTTCCGAGTGAACTCCCGAGCGGAAGCTGGGGCCCGCGGCTATGAACAAGCCGTTCATCGATCGTACCGCCGGATCGTAGCCGTGGCTGGCGCCGTCGAAGGCGCCCGGGTGGTCGGCGACATAACGGTGGGTCGAGATGCTCCAGCCCTCGTCGGCAAGGCCGATGAGTGGTGCGATGCGCTCGTGAGCCCTGTAGTGGAGACGGGCGGGGATCGAGTCGCGGCGATATACGGTCAGGTGCGGGTGGTCCTGCAGCCGCCGGTAGGTGGCCGCTTCCGAGCCCGAGTCAGGCCAGATGGCCACGACCGGGTCCCAGTCCGAGACCGTCACGCGATCGAGGTCGATGAGGTCATCGAGGTAGATGAGCCGATCCGAGCTGGTATCGGCCATTCCATGGTCCGAAACCACGATGAGGTCCACTTCGTCGCGAATGCCGCGAGCCTCGAGTCCGGCTATCAGGATCGCCAAGGCGCGGTCCACTAGCGCGATGGCACTGTCCAGTTCGGGTGACTCGGTACCGAAGTCGTGGCCGAAGTCGTCTGTCTCGTGGAAGTAGAGGGTGAGGAACGTAGGCCGCTCGTCGGGCGGGAGGTCGAACCGCCCGAGCAGCTCCTCGACCAGGTCGTTCGGCCGGTCATCGAACTCGAACGGGCGCCAATATGTTGGCCGGTAACCCCCGATCTCGGCCTCCGACCCCGGCCAGAATAGCGGGGCGGTAAGCTGGCCCGCCCGTTCGGCCGCCACCCACACCGGCTCGCCCCCATACCATCGGCTATCCCCGACGGCCTCACGGTCTCCCAGTCCGTACCAGGAACTGTCAGCGGGATCGTACATGTTGTTGGCCACGATACCGTGGTGCTCGGCGTACAATCCCGTGACGATCGCATAGTGGTTGGGGAACGTCTTGCTGGGGAATATGGGGATCAATCCGTCGGCTCTGACGCCTCGCCGGGCGATGGCCTGCAGCGTCGGCGCCACCGGGCGGTCGAGGTAGTCCCAGCGAAAGCCGTCGAGCGACACCAGGATGACCGTAGGAGGGATCCGGTCGGAATCGGTGCAGCCGGTGAGGATGCCGAGGCAGAGGATAAGGAACGCGACTGCCGAACGGAATGCGGCTGAGGCAGCCATCAAGTGGTTGGATATGCTAAGGGGCACCTCGAGGAGGTACCCCTTTCGCGTTGTTCCAGAGCCGGTCGTCACGTCCCTGCTTTGGTGACGTTCTCAGCGGCAGGGCCTTTCTCGCCTTCGACCATGTCGAACTCGACACTCTCTCCCTCGGCCAGCGAGCGGAAGCCATCCGATTGAATGGCGGAGTGGTGCACGAAACAATCGCGCGACCCGTCCTCCGGGGTGATGAAGCCAAAACCCTTGGAGTCGGTGAACCATTTTACCGTACCGTTTGAACGCATGCTGCTACTCCCTGTTGTGCTGTGGTCGGTAGCGGC
>CAJVYZ010000105.1 GCA_913009915.1 uncultured Gemmatimonadota bacterium
TGGTTGTGTGCACACATCGTGAGTTGGTATAAGTTAGTGGACGTGTTGATGGTGGTTGTCTGTTTTTTTTTTTTCAAGCAGAAGACGGCATACGAGATATATCAGTGTGACTGGAGTTCAGACGTGTGCTCTTCCGATCTCCGCTTCGGGCTCGGCGCCATCAGGAACGTAGGTGCCGGTGCCATCGAGTCGATCATCGCCGCGCGCTCAGCCGATCAGGACGCGATCAGATCGCTGGCGGAATTCGTGGAGCGGCTCGACGTCCGGTTGTGCAACAAGCGGGTCCTGGAATCGCTCATAGCCAGCGGCGCCTGCGATTCCCTCGGCGGACACCGGCGGCAACTCATCGAAGCCCTCGACAAAGCCATCAGCGAAGCCCAACTCAAACAACAGGAACGGGAATCAGGCCAGGAATCCCTGTTCGGCGACACCGGCCAACCTGTGGATGTCGCCGAGACGCCCCTTCCGGACGTGCCTCCCTGGTCCGAAGCGGAACGCTTGACCCGCGAGAAGGAAGTGCTGGGGTTCTTCATCTCCGGACACCCGCTGGCCAAGTTCCGCCGCGAGGTCGAACTGTTCGGAACCCGGACCACGGCCACGCTGGGTGAGTGGAGCGAGCACCCAGTGGCCATCGCGGCGGTGATCACCGGCGTCAAGCGGCAGATCTCCAAGAAGACGGGCAAGGAGTACGCCCGTCTCGTGCTCGAGGATTTCCACGGCACGGCGGAGGCGATCGTATTCCCCGCCACCTGGGCCAAGCTCAATCAGGCGGTGGTACCCGACGCGGCCATGCTGCTCACGGGCGGATATAGTACCCGCGACCGCGGTGAGGAGCGGGTACCCTTCGTGGTGGAATCGGTGCGCCCCCTGGACGAATTCCGTCCGGCGGGCGAGGTTGCCGTCAGCCTGCGCTGGCGGAAGGTCGCAGCACCAGACCCCGAGGCCATCCGTGCAGCCGCGGCGTTGTGCGCGGCGCACCCGGGGCCCGCGCCGGTCTATATTGAATGGAGTGACGGGAACAGTGAGGCCATGCGACTCCGATCGCGGCGGATGCGAGTGGCCGCCGAGGACGAATTGGTCACAGCGCTGCAGGGGATCCTCGGCGTCGAGTCGGTTCACTACGTGAAAGCGGAGTAGCCATGGCCACCGCGTACACGTTGGAATTCGAGAAGCCGCTGCTCGAACTGGAGCGGGAGATCGACGACCTCAAGCGGGTCGGCGCCGAGCGCGATATCGACATCTCCCAAGAACTCGAGCAGCTCGACACCAAACTCGTGGTGTTGCGGCAGCACATCTACCAGCACCTCACCCCCATCCAACGGGTCCAGGTGGCCCGACACCCACGCCGCCCTTACACGCTCGACTACCTGAGCACGATTTTCACCGACTTCATCGAGTTGCACGGCGATCGTCACTTCCGGGACGATCCGTCCATCGTGGGCGGGTGGGCTCGCATCGGCGGCTTGTCGGTCATGGTCATCGGTCATCAGAAGGGGCGAGATACCAAGGAAAATCTCAAACGCAACTTCGGGATGCCGCACCCGGAGGGGTACCGTAAGGCCCTCCGGTTGATGCATCAGGCGGCCAAGTTCTCCGCTCCCGTCGTCACCCTCATTGACACGCCGGGCGCCTATCCCGGCCTCGGGGCCGAAGAACGCGGCCAATCGGAGGCGCTGGCGCGTAACATCGTGGAGATGGCGGCGCTGCCGACCCCAATCGTGGCGGTGGTCATCGGCGAAGGGGGCTCGGGTGGCGCCTTGGCGCTGGGTGTGGCCGACCGCATCCTGATGCTGGAGAATTCGGTATACTCCGTCATCTCGCCGGAGGGATGTGCCGCCATCCTGTGGAAGGACGCCTCGCAACGGGAGCGTGCGGCTGAAGCCCTCAAACTCACCGCCCCCGACCTCGAACGGCTAGGAGTCATCGACGAGATCATCGAGGAACCGATCGGCGGAGCGCACACCGATCCCGAGGCGACCGGTGAGGCGCTCAGGGGATCGTTGGTCCGCAACCTGGCCGAGCTACGCAAGCTCAAACCCGACAAACTGATCCGCCGACGAGCGGAAAAATTTGGCAGAATCGGCGCGTATTCCGAGGCGTAATGCCCCAAACGATAGAAGTCCGGTTCAAGGGAACCCGGCGCGGGTTTTTCCATTGGACCGATAAAGAAGACAACCCACGGCTGAACGACGCGGTTATCGTCGAGGTCGAGCGCGGCAAGGACCTGGGGCACATCAGTGCCGTGGGGGAAGTTGCCCTCAAGAAATGTGGCACGTCCTGTAACGGCTGTCCGTCCTCCAGGGCACCCTCGAATTCCGAAAAGCCCAAAGCCATCATCCGGCGTGCCTCGAGCAACGAGGTCAACACCGCCGTGCACCTACGGCGCTCCGAGGAAGAGGTTCGGCGCAAGGTCCTCGAGCGGGTCAAGCATCACGGGCTGGCCATGAAGGTCAGCGACGCGGAGTGGCAGTGGGATCGTAACAAGCTGACGGTGTTCTTCACCGCCGAGCAGCGGGTCGACTTTCGGATGTTGGTCCGTGATCTGGCTGCCCTCTTCCGCACCAGGATCGACCTGCGCCAGATCGGGGTCCGGGACGAGGCGGCCCGGCTCTCGGGCGTGGGCCGGTGTGGCCGGGAGTACTGCTGTTCCTCGTGGCTCACGGAACTCTCGCCGGTGAGCCTCAGTCTTGCGAAAAACCAGCGTCTGGCGCTCAATCCTGCCCAGATTTCCGGTGGCTGCGGCCGGCTGCTGTGTTGCCTCAAGTACGAGCACGACTTCTACGTCACCGCCCGCAAGCGGTTCCCCAAAGAAGGGAAGACGCTGCGGACTGCACTGGGTGAGGAGCGGGTCGTCTCGGTCGATATCCTGCGCGAGCGGGTTAGTCTGCGCGATTCCGACGGTACCACACGGATCATCCCTCTCCTGCAACTGCGTGAGGAAACCGCATCTGCCGCACGCAGCCCTACAGCACCGCCGCCATCTCCCCAGGCTCCCAAGACCGAGGCGCCCCCACAGGAGGCCCAAGCCCCCACGGAGAAGCCGCCGGTGGAGGAGGAGCCCCAGCGCGATCCCGCCGCGGCGCGCTCGCGCCGACGCCGACGCGGGAGACGCCGCCGCCGCGGGCCCGGCGACTCCACCAACTCCGAGGCCTGAGTGTCCAAGTACTTCCTCACCACCGCCATCGACTACTCCAACGGCGACCCTCACCTGGGGCAAGCCATGGAAAAAATCGGCGCCGACTGCATTGCCCGCTACCGCCGGCTGCGCGGTGACGACGTCCATTTCCTCATGGGAATGGACGAACACAGTCAGAGTGTCGTCCAGGCGGCAGAGGACAACGGCGTGGACCCCCAGGTGTGGGTCGACCGCATGGCCGAGCGGTTTGCCGACTTCTGGGCCCGGTTGCACTGCAGCCACGACGACTGGATCCGAACCACCGAGCCGCGGCACGCCCGGTCGGTACAGGCATTGCTCTCCCGCATTCAGGAGCACAACCCGGACGATCTGTTCCTGGGCGAATACGAGGGTCTCTATTGCATCGGGTGCGAGGAGTTCAAGCAGGACAGCCAGATCGTTGACGGCCACTGCGGGGAACATCCGACGCTCGAGCTTAAGGAAACCAAGGAGGCCAACCACTTCTTCCGGTTGAGCCGCTATGGGGACCGACTGCTGGCGTTGATCACCAGCGGTGAGTTCTCCGTCGAGCCGGCCATCCGCCGCAACGAGGTCCTGCGCCTCATCGAGTCGGGTCTGCAGGACATTTCCATTTCGCGGTCGCGCTTTCCATGGGGCATCCCCTTCCCCGGCGATCCGGATCACACGGTGTACGTCTGGTTCGACGCGCTGATCAACTACCTGTCGGGCACCGGCTTCCCCGATCCCGGGTACGACAAGCTGTGGCCCGCCGATCTCCACATCATCGGCAAGGGCATCAGCCGATTCCACTGCGTCATCTGGCCCGCTATGCTGATGGCCGCCGAGATGCCGTTGCCCAAGCAGGTGTGGGCCCACGGGTACGTCCAGTGGGAAGGCACCAAGATGTCGAAGACGGCGGGAACCGGCGTCAGCCTGGGGAGCGCCATCGAGCGGCATGGTCCGGACCCGTTGCGTTACTTCCTCATGCGCGAAATCGGCTTCGAAAGCGACGGTAATTTTACCTGGGATCGGTTCGACGAGCGCTACAAGGCCGATCTGGCCGACGGACTCGGCAACCTGGCATCGCGGGTCCTGGCGATGTTGGGCAAGTACCGGGACGGGCGCGTCTCCGACGCGCCGGCGGACACGACCCTCGACGCCAGTGGCAGCGAAGTCATGGCGCGCTACCAGGCGTTGATGGACGACCTCGACCTGCGCGGGGGTGCCGAGGCGGCGTGGTCACTGGTGTCGGCCGGCAACCTGTTCGTTGCCCAGACCGCCCCCTGGGCCTTGGCCAAGGCCGGGCAGGATGCCGAACTCGACTCGGCCTTGACCAGTCTGGCCCGGTGCCTGTACCGACTGGCCGTCCTGGTGAGTCCGTTCATGCCGGAGAAAAGCGACGAGTTGTGGAGCGCCCTGGGACAGGAGGGAACCGCCGCCGCGGCGAGGTGGCAAGACCTGGCGAAACCACCGGTTATCGGGGCGCAAACGACCAAGGGTGCAGCCCTGTTCCCCAAGACAAACACGGCATAAAAATATTTGACAGTCAAAGAGTTAGACGTGTCATTCGGAATCTTGACACCCCTTTTTGCGGGGCGCATCTTACCACCCGCTGCCGCTCCCTCAGCCGAGGAGACCGGCAACTGCGTGATCAGTAAGTTGTTGATAGATAGTGACTTAACCGAAGGTGTCCCGAATGGGCAAAGGCCGCTGGACATTGGTGGTAGTGCCGCACGGATCTGGAGCCTCGACCAGGCTGCAGGTTTCGACGGCCGTCCTGAAGATGATCGCCGGGGGAGCAGCGACGCTGCTCGTCGCAGCGCTCGTATTCGGGTACTTCACGGTGTCCCGCAAGGTCGATTTGACGCGCGCAGCACAGCTGGAGCGTGAGAACGCCCTTCTGGCGGAAGAACTAGGTCGCCTCCAGAGTCAACTGACTTGGGTCAGCGACACCATCAACGAAATTGCCTTGCGGGACAGCCGCTACCGGGTGCTGGCCGATCTCGACCCCATCGATCCCCAGGTGCTGCAAGCCGGTATCGGCGGCCCTGCCGAGCCGGGCTATGACGACGCGCTCGCCCGGGTGGGAGTACTGGGACAGCGTGCCACGGAGGTCAGAGTTGACCTCAACGCCCTGATTCGCCGCGCCAATCTGCTGGCCTCGTCGTTCGACGAAGCCATGGACAGCTTGGCGTCGCACAACAGCCGGTTGGCGGCCACACCGTCCATCATGCCGACCCAGGGGTGGCTCTCGAGCAGCTTCAAGGCCATGCGGATGCACCCGATCCTGCACTACGCACGGCCGCACAAGGGCATCGACATCACCGCTCCCAAGGGAACGCCCATCCAGGCGCCCGCCGGCGGTGTGGTGACGTCCACCGGGTGGCGTTCGGGCTTCGGCAACACGGTCGTCATCAACCATGGATACGGCGTGGTCACCAAGTACGCCCATGCCTCGAAGATCCTGGTCAAGTCGGGCCAGCGAGTGAAGCGGGGGGACCTGATCGCTCTCATGGGCAAGACAGGACTGGCGACAGCCCCGAATCTCCATTACGAAGTACACGTCAACGGCCGGGCGGTGAACCCGCAGCTGTATGTCCTCCCCGAGGAGATTGGCGGATAGTCCAGAGTAGGTACCTCCAGTGCCTAGAGGCCTCCCGGCCAGCGGTCGGGGGGCCGCTCTGTTTACGGCCGGTCATTGGTACCCCGCAAGCGGCCCCGTTAGCTTTGGTTGTGCTTCGACCTTTCTCGACGGACCTGTTCATGCCCCGGAACACCATCCTCCGTTTGGTGAGCCTGACGATGCTTCTCGCGGCCTGTAACGGCCCACGGGAGGTGACCGTCGAGGTCATGGTCCTCGACCTCGAGGCCAACCCCGTCGTCGCGCCCAACCTCCCGCTCGTCATCCTGCCGTACGACCGCGACAGCCTGCTGGATTTGCTGGAGCGCCAAGCCGCGCGGCCGCGACCGCACGTGGCCACGCTCGACAGCCTGTTTGCGGCCTTCCAGGTACCCTATCTCGAGGTCGCCCGAGCCGGCCACGCGGTAGATCGCTACCGGGATTCGATGACCACCCTCAAGATGGCCATGGACACCCTCCTCCGAGGGGACGAGGCTTATCGGCTCCGCTTCCAGCTGTTTGCCCAGTTGAGCGACTCGCTCGAGCGGTCGGAAGCCCGGCGGGAACGGGCTACCACGGCGCTGCGAAGGGCCCGTCGGACGTTCGTCCCCCTGAACGACAGCCTCCGCCGGGAGGTCCGGACTTGGGAAGAGACCACCTTTCGTGGCTACGATTCCCTGGTCACGGCCCTGGCGGAGCGGACCGACCGGACAGGACTGACCGACACGACCGATAGCGCCGGGCACGCCACCATGCTGATCGGCCGAGGCGAGTGGTGGGTGTACGCCCGCGCCTGGGACGTCGAAGACCCGAACTCCGAGTGGTACTGGAACGTTCAAATAACAGGCGATACCGTCAGGCTCGATGACCGCAATGGCAGCAGACTTCCGACTTACTGAGATCTCATGAAGCGCACCGACTCCCCACCTCCGATTCGACACCACCGGCTCGGCGTCGTGACCGTCCTGGCCCTGGCCGTCTCCCTCGGCACCGGTTTCATCTTCGCCCCGTCCGCAGCCCAGGACACCCAGCAGGACCCGTTGGCCCCGCGGTCCAAGGGGTCGCCCCAGGCACCGATCACGGTATACGAGATGTCGGATTTCCAATGCCCGTACTGCCGCCGTCACGCCGTCGAGAGTTTCCCGCTCATCGAAGCGGAGTACATCGAGACCGGGAAGGTCCGGTGGATCTACGTGAACTTCCCCATCCCCTCGCTGCACCCCAACGCCGTTCCCGCAGCCCAGGCGGCGATGTGCTCGGCCAACCAGGGCGCCTTCTGGCCGGTCCACGATCTGCTGTTCCTGCACCAGGACACTTGGGCCCCGCTCGAGGAACCGGGCGAGTTCCTGCTGACGCTGGCCGATTCGGTGGGAATCGACAAAGCACTGCTGGCCGAGTGCCTCCAATCACAGGCCACCCTGCCGCAGATCGAAATCGACGCCCAGGGAGCGGTCAAGGCGGGGGCCACCAGCACCCCGACGTTCTACATCGAGGGCGGACTCCTGGTGGGCGCCCATCCGGTGGAAGTATTCCGCATGGTGCTGGACTCGATCTACAACGAAAAAATGGCGAGTGAGTAGGGCGTAGAGAAACGGGGAGAAGAGGGAAAAGAGGGCTAAGAGGACTAAGAGGGCTAATGCGTCTTTTCCTTCTTAGCCCTCTTAGCCTTCTTAGCCCTCTTAGCCCTCCTAGCCTTGCCCGCTCAACGCCAGGAACACATCGTAGAGCGCATGCGTCCAGGCCGTGATACCGAATCCCCGCAGCAGGTAGAGCCCGCTAAACAGTACACCGGCGATGGTCCGGAAGGTGAACGAGGCCAGCTCGAAGGGGTCGCCGTAGGGACCGACATAGTGGAACGCTGAGAAGATCAGAGCCCCGACGGCGACCGCAAGAATGCCCGCGCGCCGCGGCCCCCACCCGAGCCCCTTCGATGCCAGCAGGGCCAGGCCACCCACCAGCACCACCCGGAACAACAACTCCTCATACAGACCGGCTCCGAGCGAGATCATCAGCTGCGTGGAGAGGCCGAACTGGTCGAAGGGACCGGCGGCCAGAGGGGTCCACTGGCCCAGCACCAGCGCGGTGAGCATACTGGTGACGCCGCCGAACAGCATGGCGTAGCCGACGGATTCGGCGCCCATCCACAGGAAGACGACTCCGTGCGGCCGACCGTTGAGCCGCACGTCTCGGGCCACGCGGATGGCGCCGCCACCCACCAAGAGCACGCCGAAGACGACCAGACCCCACCGACCGCCCATGGCGACGAACAGGCTCTTGAGAAGCACGTCGGCGCCGTTTCGCACACCCGCGATGGCATCGTGGCTCAACGAGAAGGCCAGCAGTTCGTACATCAGCAACAGCGGCAGTACGAACACGAGGTTGTATCGGGGCATCCGCGCATCATGCCGGTAGATCGGAAGAGCACACGTCTGAACTCCAGTCACACTGATATA
>CAJVYZ010000106.1 GCA_913009915.1 uncultured Gemmatimonadota bacterium
TGATATCAGTGTGACTGGAGTTCAGACGTGTGCTCTTCCGATCTTCACCAGAATGAGCACCCCGGCAACCGCGGTCGTCAGACCCTGGAGTGGTGACCAGACCGCCAGCTGCCACAGGAGCGCCCGGCCGCCGACCCCGCTCGCCAGCAGGACGATGAGGTCACGCAACCACACACCACCCCAAATGAACCCGGCGTGAACCAGAAGGTTGTCGGCAAAGAACACCGACCGCCCCGACGCCGCCAAATACCCCACCACGGTGTTGGCCAAGGCGGCCGCGCCGAATCGGCTCGGGCCCAGTGAATCCATCATCAGGCCCGTGAAGAATCCGGCTACCGCCGCCGCCCCGGGACGGGCGCGAGTAGCATAGATCAACAACCCGAGCATGATGAAATCGGGCGCAGCGCGCGAGTCCCACAGGCGCGGGCGCAGGTAGAACTGCAACAGCAGCAGGAGCAGGAGAATGAAGGCCAGCTTACCGCGGGAGCGCTGTGGCATCGATCAGTGCTCCTCGTCAGGAAAGGCACCCTCAAGCGACCGCTCGGCGGGTCCGAGCAGGATCAGAGCGTGAGCCGCGTGAGCCGGGTTGGCGGCCGGGCGGACGAGGTAGGTTCGCTCCCAGCCCGTCAGCTCCCGGATAACGCTCACTACCCGGCCGACAGGAATGCCCTTGGGGTACACACCGCCGAGACCGGAGGTCAGCACCAGTGTTCCGGCGGGGATGGTATCGCGATAGGGCACCCCGCGTAGTTCCAGCAGCGGTTCGGTCCCGCTGGCTGGCGCCGAGGGGGCCACGATGCCGAACACCCCGCCACCGTCGGTGTAGGCGCTGGCTCGAAACTCTGGGTGGGCCCAAGTCGTGGCCACGCTGGTTTGCCGGTCGACCGAGCTGATGACGCCCAGGAGCCCTTCAGGAGCGACGACAGGATGGAACAGAGCGACGCCATCCGCACCGCCGGCGCTCAGCAGAAGGGTCAAGCCGTCCGTGGGCAACGCCTGGTGCAGCACCTCCGCCGGTACGAACTCCAGGGGCAGCCGCTGTCCCAGCCCCAGGAGCCGGCGCAGTTGGTCATTCTCGTCCCGCAAGGCGGGGAGGCCCTGTGCCAGGAGGGCGATCGAATCGCGCTGTGCCTGGATCAGCGCCAGCCGCGACCGGCTCGTCTTGCCTTCCACCGCCGTCTCCTGCATCCACACCAGGGGCACGAGCACGGAGTTGCGGATAGCGCTGGCAAGCCCCGCGGTGCGAACAGGGGGAACGAACAACATACCGCTGGCCAGCAAGAGACACACGAGGAATACCACGGTGTCACTACGGAATCTGGCGCGGTCCGGCTGCTCGATCATTTACGTTTGGAGAACGCCTCGGAATTTTTCGAAGTCGTCCAGGATTCGGCCGGTGCCCCGGACGACACAGGTGAGGGGATCTTCGTCGATATGTATCGGGAGCCCTGTTTCCTGGGACAACAACACGTCCAACCCTCTGATCAAAGCCCCCCCACCCGTCATGACGATACCGCGGTCGACGATGTCGCTGGCCAGTTCCGGCGGGGTGATCTCCAATGCGCGCCTGAAGGCATCGACGATCTGCTGAATCGGCTCCTGCACGGCCTCGCGGATCTCGCTGGCGTGGACCCGCACGGTCTTGGGAATACCCGACACCAGATCACGCCCTTTGACATCTGTTTCCAGGTCGTCGGTAACTTGGGCAGCGGATCCGATCTTGATCTTGATGGCCTCGGCGGTCGGCTCGCCGATGAGGAGGTTGTAGTTCTTGCGCATGAACTGGACGATGGCCTGATCGAGCTCGTCACCACCGGTCCTGATGGACGTGTCGGAAACGATACCCGACAGCGCGATCACGGCGATTTCGGTGGTGCCGCCGCCAATGTCGATCACCATGTTGCCCGTCGGCGTCTCGACCGGGAGCCCGACCCCGATAGCCGCCGCCATCGGCTCGGCCACCATTAGGACTTCCTTGGCCCCCGCCGTCTCGGCGGAATCGCGCACGGCCCGGCGTTCCACCTCGGTGATGCCCGAGGGAACGGCGATGATGACCTTGGGTTTAACCCGGAAAACGTGCTTGTCGATGATGGTCTTGAGAAAATAGCGCAGCATCCGCTCGGTGACGTCGAAATCGGCGATCACCCCGTCCTTGAGGGGACGCACGGCCACGATGCCGTCCGGTGTCCGGCCCAGCATCCGCTTGGCCTCGAGCCCGATGCCCAGGATGCCCCCGGTGGCCTTCTCGATGGCCACCACCGAGGGCTCATTGAGAACGATCCCCTCGCCCTTTACGTACACGAGGGTATTGGCCGTGCCTAGGTCGACGGCGATCTCGTTGGCCGGAAGCCAGGAACCGATATTGAAATTGAACAACCGCATGGGCTTTGGGGCCTTAGGGCTAGTGTGGTCGCCTAAGAGTAATGAGGGATAGACGGTCGATACAAGCGGGGCTAGTGGCCGGTACTGCCGAACCCGCCATCTCCGCGGGCCGAGTCCGGCAGGGCCTCGACTTCAGTGAATTCAGCCCGCTCCACCCGGGCAATGACCATTTGGGCGATCCGCATCCCCCGAGTCACCTCGAAGGGTTCGCGGCCCAGGTTGACCAAGGCGACCATGACCTCACCCCGATAGTCGCTATCGATGGTGGCTGGGGTGTTGGGGAGCGTGATGCCGTGTTTCAGCGCCAGGCCGGAGCGGGGCCGGAGCTGGGCCTCGTAGCCCTCCGGCACCGCGATCCGATACCCCGTCTTGAACAGCCGCCGTTCCAGGAACCCGATGGTGCCCCCCTCGGCCGAGGCGATGTCGTATCCGGCCGAGCCAGGCGTCGCCCGCTGGGGAATGGGGAGGCCCTCACCGTTAGGCAGCCGGGTGATCAGCACCTCGACCGTGTCCGTCCGGGGTGAGGTCACAGGACGGTGGCGACGTCGACGTAGGGCAGGCCGAACGCCTCGGCCACGCCTGGGTAGACCACTTTGCCGTCCACCACGTTGAGCCCCAACCGCAATGGTTCGTCGTTGCGGGCGGCCTCTCGCCAACCATCCCGGGCCAGCATCAGGGCGTAAGGGAGCGTGGCATTGGTCAACGCCAGCGTCGACGTGCGGGGCACAGCGCCAGGCATGTTGGCCACACCGTAGTGCACGATGCCGTCGACCTCGTAGGTCGGGTCGTCGTGCGTGGTGGCATGGATGGTTTCGACACAGCCGCCCTGGTCGACCGCCACATCGACGATGACCGAGCCCTTCTTCATGACCGCCAAGTCGGCCCGCCGCACCAGGTGAGGGGCCTTGGCTCCCGGCAGCAGCACGGCGCCGACCACCAGATCGGCCCGGCTGATGGCGTCGATGATGTTGTAGCGGTTGGAGTATAGCGTGTCGACGTTGGCCTCGAGCACGTCGTCGAGGTAACGCAATCGCTCGAGCGACAGGTCCAGAATCGTCACGTGGGCGCCCAGTCCCGAGGCCATCTTGGCGGCGTTGATCCCCACCGTACCACCGCCGATGATCACCACCGAGCCCGGGGAGACCCCCGGGACGCCGCCGAGGAGGATGCCGCTCCCGCCGAACACCCGCTCGAGGTACTTGGCGCCCTCCTGGACCGCCATCCGTCCGGCAACCTCCGACATGGGCGTCAACAACGGCAACTCGCCCGAGGAGAGTTGTACCGTCTCATACGCCACCGCCACGGCGCCCGAGTCGATCACCGCCCGAGTCAGTTCTTCGGCCGCCGCAAAGTGGAAGTAGGTGTAGATCAGCTGGCCGGCGCGCATCCGAGGCCACTCTACGGCAATGGGCTCCTTGACCTTCACGATCATTTCGGCCTGGCGCCACACCTCGTCCGCCGTCTCGAGCACGGTGGCACCGGCGCCGGTGTAGGCCTCGTCGTCAAAGCCACTGCCGATGCCGGCCCCCTGCTCGACAACTACATTGTGGCCGTTCGCGGTAAGCGCCTCTACCCCAGCCGGGACCATGGAGACACGATTCTCGTTGGATTTTATTTCTTTCGGTATGCCAATCAACATGATCCACTTACTCGCAGAAAAACGTGAATGGAATCAACGCCCTTAAGGCTGCGGACCGAGCACGACGGTGGTCTGCCGTTCGGGTGCAAAGACGTCCCGACTGACAGCGGCCACCTCGTCCCCGGTTACGCCCTCGATCAGGGCCAGGATGTCGTCGAGGGGCCGGTAGTCTTCCCCGTGTAGTGCCACGGTTGCCAGGCGGTTCATCCTGCTGGTGGTGCTCTCCAGCGACAACATCACCTGGCCCTTCAGTTGCTGTTTCACATTCGCCAATTCTTCGGGAGGCAAGCCCTCAGCCGCCAGCGTGGCGAACTCCTGGCGGATGGCGTCGAGTGCCTTCTGGGCGGACCCGGGTTGGGTCCCGACGTACACCCCGATGAACCCCGACGAACGGTACAGTTGCTGGAACGCGTAGATGGCGTAGGCCAGCCCCAAGTCTTCGCGGATTCGCTGGAACAGGCGACTGGACATACCACCGCCGAAAGCGCACGTGAGCATCGACAGCGCGTAGCGGCGCGGGTCCGCGTAGGGGAACGCCTCGGAGCCGATGACGATGTGTGCCTGGGTGGTGTCGCGGGCTTCCTGACGCTCCACGCCCTGGGCCGCCGGTGCGGTGCCCACCGGAGGCTTGCTCGCCCGGGCAGCATCGCCGTTCAGCCATCCCTCACGGTCCAACAGGTCCAGCAGCACCTGATGCTCGAGGTGCCCGGCCGCCGCGATGACACAATTACCCGGGTAGTACCCCGCACGATGGAGGTCCTGGAGATCGGTGGCCGAAAGGGCGTTGACCGTTTCGGTGGTACCGAGGATGGGGTACCCATACGGGTGCTCCGGCCACAGCGTGGCTGCGTGCATCTCGAACACCATATCGTCGGGCGTGTCCATGACGCCGGCGATCTCTTCCAACACCACGTTCCGTTCGGTGGCGAGATCCGACTCCCGCAACACCGGCCGGCGGACCAAGTCGGTGAGGATGTCGACGGCAACCGGGAGGTCGCTGTCGAGAACGTGCGCCTGATAGCTGGTGTGGTCGCGGCTGGTGTAGGCGTCGAGGCTGCCGCCCCGGATCTCCAATTCCAGCGCCAACTCCTTGGCCGTGCGACGTTCGGTGCCCTTGAACACCATGTGCTCCAGCATGTGGGACACGCCCATCCGCCGCCGGTCTTCGTGGGCGCTGGCCGTCTGGACCCACACGCCTAAGCTCACTGACCGTACCCCCGGAATCGTTTCCGTGAGTACGGTCAGTCCATTCGGAGCCCGTGTGCGGTACAGACCGTCGTCGAGACGAACAGTGTCCAACGGCGGTTTACTCCTTCGGAAGAAGGGCCTTTCGTGACAACTTCATCCGGCCACGGTCGTCCACTTCGAGCAGTTTGACCTGGACCATGTCGCCCTTTTTGACGACGTCCTCGGTCTTCTCGGTTCGGGCGTGCTGCAACTCGCTGATGTGCAGCAATCCCTCGACCCCGGGGAGGATCTCGATGAAGGCCCCGAACGCGGTGGTACTCTTGACGGCGCCGGTGTAGATCGTGCCGACTTCCGGCTCGGTCGTCAATGCGGCGATCATCTCGTGGGCACGTTCACCACCCTCGGCACCCACCGAGGAGATGGTGACCAGACCGTCGTCGTCGACGTTGACCTTGGCGCCGGTCTGCTCCTGGATGCCGCGAATGGTCTTGCCCTTGGGGCCGATCAGGTCGCCGATCTTGGAGGGCTTGATCTGGATGGTAATGATGAGCGGCGCATAGGGCGACAACTTCTTGCGTGGCGTCTTGAGTGCCTTCTCCATCTCCTTGAGAATATGGAGCCGGCCGGCCTTGGCCTTCGCCAAAGCCGCCTCGAGAACGGCCACGGCGAGCCCCTCGATCTTGATGTCCATCTGGATCGAGGTGATGCCCTTGGCCGTGCCCGCCACCTTGAAGTCCATGTCGCCGAGGTGGTCTTCGGTGCCGAGGATGTCGGTCAGGATGGCCATCTTGGCGCCATCCGCGATGAGGCCCATGGCCACGCCCGCCACCGCGGCCTTCATCGGCACACCAGCGTCCATCAGCGCCAGCGATCCACCGCACACCGTGGCCATGGAAGACGATCCGTTCGACTCGAGAATCTCCGACACTATACGGATGGTGTAGGGGAAGTCCTCGTAGTCGGGGAGCAACGGCTGGAGGGCTCGCTCGGCGAGGATCCCGTGCCCGATTTCCCGGCGGCTGGTGCCCCGGATCATGCGGACTTCGCCGGTGCAGAACGGCGGGAAGTTGTAGTGCAGCATGAACGACTTGGTGGTCTGGGCCGCCATGTCGATGCTGTCGATGCGCTGTTCGTCGTCGGCCGTGCCCAGCGTGACCGTCACCAGGGCCTGCGTCTGGCCCCTGGTGAACACCGCAGAGCCATGGGCCCGCGGCAGCACGCTCACCTCCGGGGTAATGGGACGGACCGTGTCCATGTCCCGCCCGTCGATGCGCTCACCCTTCTCGAGCACCTGCCGCCGCATGGCGTCGGCTTCGATGTCGTGGAGGATGCCGCCGATGTCTCGGCCGCCCTCGGGATACTCCTCGGCCAGCGACTCCCGGACCTCTGTCTTGACCGCGCTAACGCCGGCGGCCCGGCCGGCCTTGTCACTGGCGTTGATGGCCTGGGCCATCTTGTTGTCGGCCAACTTGTGGACCTTCTTGGCCAGGGCCTCGTCGGTCACCGGAGCCGTCCACTCCATGTCGGGCCGGCCCGCTTCGGCGCGCAGTGGCTCAGTGATGTCGAGCATCTCGCGGATTCCCCCGTGGGCTACCGACAGCCCTTCGAGGATTTCTGTTTCCGTGGCCTCCACCGCGCCGCCCTCGACCATGACGATGGAGTCGCGGCTCCCGCTGACGATCAGGTCGACAGTCGAGTATTCCAACTGCTCGAACGTGGGGTTGAGGACCCACATGTCGTTGACATGCCCCACCCGGACTCCGGCGAGCGGTCCGCCCCACGGCACTTCCGAGATACTGAGGGCCGTGACGGCCGCGTTGAGCGCCAACACGTCGGCGTCGTTCTCCTGGTCGGCCGAGAGCACGGTGATGAACACCTGCACTTCGTTCTTGAAGCCGTCGGGGAACAGCGGCCGCAGCGACCGGTCAATGACCCGGCAGGTGAGGACTTCCTTCTCCGAAGGACGCCCTTCCCGCTTGATGAACCCGCCAGGGATCTTGCCAGCGGCGTAGGTCTTTTCCCGGTACTCGACCGTTAACGGAAAGAACGGGAGGGTGGAACGTTTGTGCGACACGGTGACGGCCGCCAGCACGACGGTTTCCCCAAACTGCAGCAACACGGAACCAGCGGCCTGCTTGGCCAGACGGCCCGTTTCCATGGTGAGCGTCCTGCCGGCAAATTCTGTTTCGATACGATGCACTTACTGCTTCTCTCTTCTTTGTGCGGCGTGCCCCATAGAAAGAGGGCGTCCCGTGCTTAGGCTGGGACGCCCTCCACTACTCGGCAGCCATTAGTGACGGAGCCCGAGCTCCTCGATGAGGGACCGATATCCCTCAAGATCTTTTCGCTTGAGATAGCTCAGCAGGCGGCGACGGGTCCCGACCATCTTCAGCAAACCCTGGCGACTGTGGTGGTCCTTGGGGTGCTGGCGGAAATGGTCGGTGAGGTCGTTGATCCGCGCGGTGAGAATGGCGATCTGCACGTTGGCGGAGCCACTGTCACCCTCGTGCCGCGCGTACTTGGTAATGACGCTCTGCTTGTCTACAGTCATGCTTCTGGTGCTTCCTCTACTCAAGTCTCAAAGTCTTGTAAGCCTAGAAAGTAAACGTAGTTGCGACCCAATGGCAAGAGAGAGAGCGGCTCTCCCAGCTGTGCCGCCCCCAGCCATCCCAACATTAGCCGAAGAAACCCCGAAACAGCCGGCTCAAGTCGTTCCAGAAGGCCAGGCTCATCAGCATCAGAATCATTACCAGGCCCACTGCCGTCAGCCGTTCCCGCAGCTTGAGCGACAGCGGCCGGCGCAAGACACCCTCGGCCAGCAGAAATAGGAACTGTCCCCCGTCCAGCACCGGAATCGGCAGCAGGTTCAGCACCGCCAGATTGATCGAAATCAGGGCCATGAACGCCAGGAACGGATCGAGCCCGGCCCGAGATAGGAAGAGCGTGGGGGAGGGAAAGAGGGGAGAGAGCG
>CAJVYZ010000107.1 GCA_913009915.1 uncultured Gemmatimonadota bacterium
CGAGATCTACACGCTTTCCCTACACGACGCCCTCCCGATCTACCGCGAGATCGTGAAGTTCCTGCTGGCACGACTGATCTACAACGACGGCCTGGTGACCATCTTCGCCTTCGGCGCCATATACGCCGCCGGGACGTTCGGCATGAGCTTCGGTGAAGTGATGATCTTCGGCATCGTCCTCAACGTGGCCGCCGGGGCGGGAGCGTTCCTGTTCGGCTTCGTCGACGACAAGGTGGGCGGCAAGACCACCATCATGGTGAGCCTGGTGGCGTTGAGCATCGCCACCGTGATCTCGGTGCTGGCGCCCACCCGGGCCTGGTTCTGGGTAGCGGGTATCAGCATCGGCGTGTTCGTAGGACCGAACCAGTCGGCCAGCCGGTCGCTCATGGGACGGTTCGTGCCGGAGAAACACCAGGCGGAGTTCTTCGGCTTCTTCGCCTTTTCGGGCAAGGCCACGGCGTTCATGGGACCATTGCTGCTGGGTGAATTGAGCGGCGCCTTTGGCCAACGCGTGGGGATGGGTTCGGTGTTGTTGTTCTTTCTCTTAGGTGGTGCTTTGCTCATGACAGTCAATGAGCGAAAAGGGATTGAAGCGGGGCAGCGGGGCAGCGGGGCGGCGGGGCTGTAGAGCGGTCAGGCGGTCCGCGATGTCGTTGTCCACCGCCCCACGCCCCACGCCCTGACGATTCTCACTTTCATCGCGTACTTCAACAATGACATCACACACCCACTACCTCTGGTTCAACACCGAACGGCGGCAGGAGATCATCGACATCACCGACGAAGTGGCCGAGCAGGTTGCCGTCAGCGGGGTGGCCGAGGGCTTCGTGCTGGTGTCGGCCATGCACATCAGCGCCTCCGTGTTCGTCAACGATCACGAATCCGGTCTGTGGCACGACATTCTGCATTGGTTGGAGCATACCGTCGCTCCCTGGGACCCGGAGCGCTATCGCCACAACGACACCGGCGAAGACAACGCCGCGGCGCACCTGCGCAGCCTGACGATGGGGCACGAGGTGATCGTTCCCATTACCGATGGGTCGCTCGATCTGGGACCGTGGCAGCGGGTGTTTTACGGCGAGTGGGATGGTCAGCGGAAGAAACGGGTGGTCATCAAAGTGTTGGGTATCGCAGGTTGATGCCCTCGAGCGCCTCGGCGATGGCCCGCTGTTCCGTGTGAAGTTCGTCACGCCACATTGGTTGACGGCGCAGCAGCAGGAAGCGGCGGGCCTGGTGCCAGCTCGCGCCCCACCAGCTCCGCAGCCATACGGTCACCAACCCGAGCGCCGGGATGACTACCAGAGCAACGAGCGTAGCGACCATCCCCCACACCGCGCCGACTGCCAGAGATAGCAGAACGATCCATGCTGTCATCACCACGGTACCCCCCAGCAGTTTGTGGGTGGCCCGCAGGTCCCGCTCGAGCGCCTGACGCCGGTCCCTCCAACCAATCAGCCGGTAGGGCGGCCAGAACAACACGCTGCCTATCCCCGCCAGCACCATGGCGCCCACCAGCGGCAACCGGCGGACGGTCCAGCGAGCCGCTTGGCTCACGCTAACCGTTCCGGCCAAGGCGCCTGGAGTAAGGCCCAGAAGGGCCAGCTTCCGCCGATGTGTCTGCAGACGACGCGCCAGCATCTGCCACTCCATCTCGTCCTGGCTCCGCACGCAAAGGAGCAGATCGGCCGTCCGCTCCAGCCGAGCCACGCGGTCCGCCTCGCCCACGCTAGCCCCCATTTCGGCGGCCCACACCGCCTCGGCTGCCTCCACCATCGGCTCGTCCTCCCACCGCTCCAGGTTGACCGTCACCCGGCGGAGCGCCTCGTCCATCCGCTCGTTCAGCCGCCCCACCGCTTCCCGGTCGTCACCCGTTCCCCGCAGATCGTCCCACGCCAGCGGCGCGCCCACCACCACGAGGGCCTCAGACCGGAACGTCTCACGTGAGCGCAGGACGATGCCTACAGGGATGATGGGGAACGGCGCCGCACCCGCTTCGGACGCCCCGATAGCGATCCGGGCGGCCCCGGTCTTGAGCGGCATGAGAGCCGGCTCGCTATGGCTCACACCCTCGGGAAACAACGCCACGGCGCTTCCCTCGACCAACGCCGCGTGAGCCGCGCGAAAGGTGTCGACGTTGCGTTCCATCTGAGCGTGATCGTCCACCCGCCGGTATACCGGAATGGCTCCAGACCCGCGGACGAGAAACCCGACCGCCGGATGATGAAACAGCGTGGCCTTGGCCAGGAACCGCACCGGCCGGCCGGCCGCCGAGGCCACCAACACGGGATCCACCAGCGAGTTCGGGTGATTGGCGATGAGAAGCACAGCGCCCTCCTTGGGCACGGCCTCACCGGCAATCGTCAGCCGATAGAAGATGTGGGCCGAGAAGCTCGACAGGCGACTGAGGATTGGGAGGAGCCACATAGTCAGCTATCAGTTATCAGCTATCGGCAATCGGCTGACCGCTGACAGCCGACAGCCGAGAGCCGAGAGCTGCTTGCTACATCAACCTATACGTCGGCCCGCTGCCGCCCTCGCGCGGCGTCCACCTGGGGCCCAGTACGTCGGTGGCCTTGCAGTCCACGCAATTAGGCGGGCTGACGCGCAGTTCGTCGCCGGAGCGTTCGTACACCCCGGCGGGACACATTGCGGCGTAGAAGTCCGCCACCTCGCCCGACACGTCCTCGCCGATGATGAGGTGGCCGGGGATGTCGTCGCGGGTGGCGTTGCCCGACTTGAACACGGCGTCGACCTTGCTGAAGATCAGCACGTTGTCGGCCTTGAAGGGTACTGCCGCCTGCGCCGTCTTCGGCGCCTCGGCGTCGGCCTCCATGGCGATGCGCTTGCCCGGCACCCGGCCGCCGGTCAGGGTCATGAGCCCGGCCTTGGCCGCGCCCACCAGGAAGCCGTCCTTGAACGCCAGACGTATGTTCCGCGTGCGCCGGAGATCCTCCACGATGTAGCTCTGGTCCACCATCCGATCGTACGCTGCCAGCCGCTCGGCCGACAGGTCGTCGGCCTTGAGCGCCTGGTAGATGGCGCGGGCGGCGTAGATGCCCGACTGCACGGCGTAGTGGATGCCCTTGAGCGACGGCACGTCGACGAAACCCGCCGTGTCGCCCACCATGACGATGCCGTTGCCGCTGCACCGTTCCGGGAGGGCGTAGTAGCCGCCCTCAGGGATGGTCTTGGCGCCCCACTCCAGCAGCTCTCCGCCCTCGAAGTGCTTCCTGAATAGAGGGTGGCTCTTCATCCGTTGCAGCATCTCGTGTACGTCGACGTTGCCCTGGCGGTAATCCAATCCGACCACCAGACCGAGTGAGATCTGATCGGGGCCGTAGGGATACATCCAGCTGCCGCCGAAGGCGCCCTTGGTGAGCGGCCACCCCATGGTGTGGACCACCTCGGTCAATGGGATCTTCACCTGCCACACTTCCTTCACTCCCAGAGCGAACAGCTGCGGATTGGCCGAACCGATGCCCTGCCAGGAGCGGTACGCCTGCCCCAACGGCCCGCGGGTCCCCTCGGCAAGCACCACCACCTTGGCTTTCAGCTCGGCGGGATCTTCAAAGTTCGGCCCGGGAGCACCATCGCGATCGAGTCCGGTGGGAACGGTACGCACCCCGGTGACCCGATCTCCCTCCACGAACAACCCGTCGGCCGGGAAGCCGGCGAACAGATCAACTCCCAAGCCCTCCGCCTGTTCGCCCAACCAGCGGACGATTTCGCAGATCGACGCCGAGTAGAGCCCCTTGTTGTGCATCGTCGGGGGCGTCGGTATCCGCAGGGCGCGATGTTCGGTCAGGTAGTAGACTGCTTCGTGGGTGACCTCCTGCCGGAAGGGGAAGTCGCTGTCCTTCATGTCGGGAAACAACTCGCGAAACGCCAGCGGATTGACCACCGCGCCCGACAGGTTGTGCTCACCCAAGCTGCCGGCCTTCTCCAACACGCCGATGCTCACCTCGCCGAGGGCGTCACCCTGAGCCACCAACCGAGCCAACTCGATGGCCGTCGCCAGTCCGGCCGGCCCACCACCCACGATTAGGACGTCGACGTCCATGGCGTCATCGCCGGGTTGGTCGGTGATGATCAGTCGGTCTTGGGGGAGGTCGGGCTGGTGCCGGACGGGGAGGATGGTGGCCAAGGTGGGCTCCTGAGGGGAACGCGGATTGCTGTCGGTCGCGAGGAATATAACCCAGCCGGGAGGTTCCGCGAATCCGCGGCTAAACATGCAAAGACTTGTCAGTCATGGAGTTACTACTGGAACAACGGAAAGACCTCGCTGGCGTGACCATGACGAGACACGGCGCCCCTATATTGCCGGATCACTGATTGGCCCGTGGTGATTCGACTCTGTCCTCCCACCGACCTCCGAGATCGTGACGAACAACTCTCCATTCCCCTCCCGTGCCGCATGGACGCTCCTGGCTCTGGCACTGTTCCTCCGACTGGCTGTCGCGTGGTGGAACTATGGCTTCCTGGCGCTGGACGACTACACCGACATCATCGTCTCGGCCGTTCCGTCGCAACAGGTGGACGCCCACACGGTCATCGAAACGTCAGGGCTTCGCTCGCCGATTCCCCGACTGGCCATGCTCGGCTTGGCGCGGGTGGGGCTGACGCTAGGCATCGATGATTCCCTCAATCAGATTCGGTGGATGTACGCCTGGTTGGGCCTGTTTTCGATGGTGGCGGTGGCCGGCGGCTGGTGGCTGTTTCACCACCTGGGCCGTCCCGACTGGGGACTTCACGCCATCGTGTGGGGTGGCCTGCATTTCCTGGCGGTATACGTCTCCACTCGCGCCCTCATCGAGAATATGGCCGCCCCGCTGTTGCTCCTGACCGGGGTGGCCTCGGTGTGCTACGTCCAGACGGGACGGCGCGGGTGGCTGGCCGGGGCCATGGCGGCACTGGTGCTGGCCTCGGTGTTCCGCTTCCAGGCCGGTGCGGGGGTGGTAGTCCTCCTGGCGCTGCCGGTGATCCGCCGCCAGTGGGGAGACCTGATCGTGGTACTGGCCGTCGGCCTCGCCGGGTTCCTGCTGACCGGGTGGGTGGACTGGTGGCTGAGGGGAGGGTTTCACATCTCCCTCCGACTCTACCTCGATTTCAACATCAGTCAATCGTCATCATTCAGCGTATCGCCCTGGTACAACTACACCCTGCTGCTCCTGGCAGTCTCGTTGCCTCCGGTGCTCGTGTCTCGCTACCGCGGCTTCGATTGGCGCGCGTACCTGCGACTCTTGTGGCCGACCATCGCGCTATTCGGCGTCTTCGTGATCGTCCATTCGATGATCCCTCACAAAGAAGATCGATTCATGGCGCCGATCATGCCGTTGTTCTTCGTGCTGCTGGCCCCGTTGTCGGCTCACCTGTGGCGTGCGCGGCCTCGCGGGTGGCGCACACTGTCATTCGTCGCGATCAACGCGATCATGATCGTGTTGCTGGTCGCAGTCCCGGCTCAATACAACGTGATCGGGCCGGTGCGGTATTTCCGCACCCATCCAACAATCACGCGCGTGTGGGCAATCCAACCCAGCATGGAGGCTTGGCCGGTTGCGTACTCCGAGCGTCCGTCACCGGTCCTGGAACGAGTGGACACCCTCCCGCAATGGTTGCGAGAGAGGCCCTCGTGCAGCGAGGGGATAGTCGTTCGAAGCGACGCCCTCGACCGCGTCCAGCTTGACGGCTATCGGGAAGCAGCCGTGTTTGGACCGGGCATACCCGAACGGCTGGTCATCATGATCAACCCCAAACACAACACCCGACGAAAGCCGATTCACCTGTTCGTGCCGGCCGGGTGCAGCTAAGGCCCCGTGACACCACCGCATCCACAGCCCGCACCGATCCCCCGCACCATGTGGTTCCTCCTGGGCCTGGCGCTGGCGCTCAGGCTGGCGGTGGCGTGGGGCAACTACGGCTTCGTGGCCATCGACGATTACGAACAGATGCTGCGGCTCGCCGTTCCCGCCCAGCATGTGACCGGCCCCGACTACATCGTGGAGACGGCGTCCATCCGTTCGCACCTGCCCAAGCTGTGGGTCTACACCCTGGGTCAGGCCGGTTGGGCCCTGGGACTGGACGATCCCGTCAACCAAATCCGCTTCATCTACACGGTCCTGGGGTTGTTGGGACTGGGCGCCGCCTGGACGGTGTGGTGGATGTTTCAGCGAATCGGAAAAGCCGATTGGGCGATACACGGCCTGGCGTGGACCGGCCTCCACTTCATCGCCGTGTACGTCTCCACCCGGGCGCTCATCGAGAACATGAGCATGCCGTTCTTTACCATGGCGGCCGCGCTGTTGGTGGTATATGCCTACGAGGGGAAACGCGGCTGGCTGCTGGGGTCGCTGCTGGCCCTGACCGTCGCGTCGGTCTTCCGCTTCCAGGCCGGCGTCGGCATCGTGGCGCTGATCGCCGTGCCGGTCGTTCGGCGGTCGTGGCGGGACCTCGCGGTGATGCTGGCAGTCGGGGTGGCCGCGTTTCTGGTGACAGGATGGATCGACCTACTGATACGGGGATCGTTCCACCAAACGCTGCGTAGCTATTTCCTCTACAACCTGCATCAGTCGTCCGATTTCGGCGTGACGAGGTGGTGGGCCTATCTGGGCATGCTAGTGGCAGCCTCGCTACCGCCGTTACTGGTGGGCCGCTACCGTGGATTCCCCTGGCGGCAATACGGCTCCCTGCTCTGGCCGCTGATCCTGATCGTCGGCGCGTTCGTGGCGCTCCACTCCATGGTCCCCCACAAGGAGGACCGCTTCATGATACCGGTGGTGACCGCCTACCTGGCCTTGTTGGCGCCACTTTCAGCGCACTTGGTACGCGCCGGATCACTCGGCTGGCGCGGCGTGACCTTCCTGGCAATCAACATCGGCGTCGTGGGGCTCATTGCGGCAGTGCCGACACAGAACAACACGATCGGGGTTGTGCGGTGGGTCGGGGCTCATCCCGGCTATCGCGCCTTGTGGTCGGTCAGGGTCAGCGCTGAGCCCTACCCGATTGGCTACACTGCCGGACCGACGCCGCCGCTCCACGAGACGCATGACGTCCCTGCCGATAGCGTCGATCCGGGTCGCTGCGAGGACGTCATGGCGATCCGCTCGGATTTCCTCGCCGAGTTGCGCGAGGACTTGACCGCCTGGGAAGAGGTGGCGGCGTTCAAGCCGGGGTGGCCGGAACGAGTGGTGATCATGATCAACCCCAAGCACAACACCCGGCGAAACCCGGTACACCTGTTCGTGCCGACTGGGTGTGGGGGAGGATCCTAGTGAACTTCAGGCGGAAGAAGTACCCGACACGCGGCCCAAGGTGAGGAGGCTCATCTGAGCCAATAGAGGAACCGAGTATCCGGATAGAATTTTACTCGGAGGCGGAGGAAGTTGTCGATCCCGGTTACGCCGCTGGTCTTGGTGTCGCGGGAGAATTGTAGGATATAGAACGCGTCGAAGTGCCACTTGAGGGTACGGACGTGCCCCACACCCAGCCGGATCCTGGCCTGGTCCGCGAACCGCTCGCCCACCGGTTCCGACAGGTCGACGAAGAACTCGACGTCCGCGCTCAGGTTCCAACTCCCCGGGTCCACAAAACTCTCTCCCGAAACGAGTCCAGCGATTTCGAACCGCGTCCGCAGGCGCCAGGACGCGGCGGTCGAGTCTGAACCAGTGTAGAGAAACTTGCGGTATTCCAACCTAGTGAAGTTCTGGAAGACGACCCGGCGGAAGCGATCCCCGATGAACTGCACCCCGACGTAGGGTCTCAGTTCCCAGGAGTTCAGCCCGTCGCTGTCGTCGGTGTAACGAATGTTGGCCCCGCCCATGACCTGGAGCCATCCCAGCGCCCCATAAGACAATTCGGGGCGTGTACCGATCATACGCTGGGTGGGTGCCCCTGCGATCATAGTGCGGTAGTAGTTGTCAGCCCAGAAACGGAAATCGGAAGAAAAGCCCCAGTTGACTATGAAGTCGAGCCAGAGGTTTTCGGTGACCGTAGTAGAGTCTTGCGCCGCCACGGTTCTGGCGGGAGCCGTCAGAAGGATCAGGGCCACACCCAAGCGGACGAACCGGGACCATGGAGACGCGGTTATCGCCACGGTTCTGGAAATCAACCTTCGGCTTTAGATCGGAAGAGCACAC
>CAJVYZ010000108.1 GCA_913009915.1 uncultured Gemmatimonadota bacterium
TGTTGCTGCTGACCATCGGTGCGCTGATGATCCCGCTTCTGCCGTTCACCTACTCGATCGCGCCGGTGATCAATGGCGCCCGCCGGTGGGTCGACGTAGGGCCCATCAACTTCCAGCCGTCCGAGGTCGCCAAGCTGAGCGTGGTGGTTTGGTGTGCCATGCTTGCGGTCAAGAAGGGCGACCAGGTTCGGAAGTTCAAGAAGGGGGTCATGCCGTTTCTGGTCGTCATCGGCATCGTGTCGGCGCTCATTCTGTTCGAACCGAACCTGTCCATGGCCGCGATAGTGGCACTGCTGGGCGGGATCGTCCTGTTTGCCGCCGGCGCCAAGATCGGCCACTTCGTTCTCCTCGGGATCGCCGGGCTGTTGGTACTGATCCAGCAAGTCGCAAGCGCCGACTACCGCCTGGCCCGTGCGCTGACCTTCCTCAATCCGGAGCAGGCGTCGGCCGGGGCCTTGCACCAAGTCAAGCAGTCCCTCATGGGGCTCGGATCAGGGGGAGTCTTCGGCGTCGGTTTCGGACAGGGACACCAGAAACTCGGCTACCTCCCGTTCGCCTATTCCGATTTCCTGTTCAGTTCGATCGGGGAGGAGTGGGGCTTCCTGGGGATCGTGGTCGTCGTCGGGCTGTATGGCACCTACCTGTGGCTCGGCTTTCGTATTGCCCGGACGGCCAAGGACAAGTTCGGCACCCTTCTGGCGGCGGGACTTACCGCGGCCGTCGGCATCACCGCGGTGCTCCACATGGGGGTGACCCTGGCAGTGCTGCCGACCACCGGGCTCCCCCTCCCGTTCATGTCATACGGGCGGACCAGCCTGGTCATTACCCTCGCGGCTACCGGCATCGTGGTCAACATCGGCCGGCAACGCCGGAAGGCCCGCGCGTGAGCTGGTCGTGAGTCGGGTGTTGTTTGTCGCCGGGGGTGGCACCGGCGGGCATCTAATGCCGGCCCTGGCCTTGGCGGCGGCGGTACGGCAGCTCGATCCCAGTGTTGAACCGGTGCTGATTGGGGCTCGCAGGGGCGTCGAACGGGATATCCTCCCCACCAAGGAATTCCGCCACGTCCTCCTCCCGAGCGAGCCGCTGTACCGCCGCCAGTGGTGGCGCAATGCCCGCTGGCCGGTCACCGCCATCCAGTTGTGGCGCCAGTTGGGTGCGTTGTTCGAGCGGGAACGCCCGGTGGCGGTTCTGGGGACCGGGGGATATGCCTCCGCACCTGTGGTGTGGTACGCCGGCCGCTGTGGGGTGCCCACGGCGCTCCAGGAGCAGAATGCGATCCCCGGCATGACCACGCGCTGGTTCAGCCGTCAGGCGCGGCACATTTACCTCGGATTGCCCGAGGCGAGGCCTCATCTGCAGCTGGGACCCGAGACGGTCGTGTACGACACCGGCAACCCGGTCTCGCCGCCGGATTTCACCATCCGGGACGCCGCCAGGGCGCGGTTGGGCATAGATGCGGCTACCCCGACCGTGCTGATCACGGGCGGGAGCCAGGGTGCCTTGGCCATCAACCGGACGGTGGCCGAATGGCTCGACGGTGGCGGTGGCCAAGGCACGAATCTGCTTTGGGTTACGGGGAAGGGGACTTACCGGGAGTTCGCCGCCAGGCACGATCCGCCCAGGATCCAGGTGTTCGATTTCATGGACCCGCTGGCGGAGGCCTATTCGGTGGCCGATGTCGTCGTGTCGCGGGCTGGCGCGGTCACCGTGGCCGAACTTTGCGCCTGGGGGCTGCCCAGTATCCTGGTACCGTTGCCCAGTGCTGCGGGTGATCACCAGACCCGGAACGCGGAGGCGATGGCCCGAGCCGGAGCGGCCTGGTTCCTTCCCCAGGAGGAGCTGACGGTGGATCGATTCGGCAGCAGACTGATGTCCTTGGTCAACGATGCAGAGGTTCGTATCGAAATGTCCGTGGCCGCCAACCAACGGGGTAAGCCTCATGCCAGTTCAGAGATCGCCCGGCACGTTTTAGCGTTGCTCGGGTGACCTCAGGCTTTCACAACTCCTGAATTCATATTACATTAGCGCATCTCCACATTCTGAAAACATGGATCTGTTCGACCCCTCGGACGCCAGGCACGTGCACTTCATGGGGGTGGCTGGAGCCGGGATGAGTGCCCTGGCGCTGGTGGCCCGCAGTCGGGGTGTGTCCGTGAGCGGATGCGATCTAAATCCATCCGGGGCACCGGACCTGGCGGCGGTCGGGGTCGATGTTGTGGCAGGCCACGACGTCTCGCATCTGGAGGGAGCCCGCGCCGTGATCGTGTCGGCGGCGGTTCCCGAGTCCACTGCCGAGTTGCAGTACGCCCGCCAGGCCGGAATAACAGTGGTGCCGCGCAAACGGGCTCTGGCGGAGCTGGTGGCGCCCGGCCGGGTGATCGGGATCGCGGGCACCCACGGCAAGACGACCACGACCGTTATGACGTGCCAGATGCTGACCGCGGCAGGGCTGGCGCCGACTGGTATCGCCGGGGGCCGAGTCGCCCAGTGGGGCGGCAACGCCAAGGTCGGGGACGATGATCTGTTCGTGGTCGAGGCGGACGAGTTCGATGGGGCGTTCCTGGAGCTGAACCCGTGGTTGGCCGTGGTCACCAACGTGGAGCCCGAGCACCTGGAGTACTACGGTTCGGTGGCCGCGATGGAGGCCGCCTTCACCTCGTTTCTCAAGCGTGCGGACATCATTGTTGTTCCAGCGGAAGATGAAGCGGTTCAACGTGTTAGTGCTGGTGTAGTAAACCAAATTGTGACCTTCGGCGTGGGCGCCGGTGACATCAAGGTTACCGCTGTGTCCCAGGCACCCGATCACACGTTGTGTGCCGTGTCGCTACCCGGCGGGGAGGAGATCGAGGTGCGGCTTCGGGTCCCAGGCCTCTACAATGTGCGCAATGCTGCTGCGGCGATCGCGGTGGTCTGGGCAATGGGAGTTCCGCTGGCGCCGGCGATCGAGGGTCTCGAGGCGTTCACCGGCGTTGGCCGCCGGTTCGAGCGGCTGGGTGAGGCCAAGGGAATAGAGTTTGTCGATGATTACGCCCATCACCCCTCGGAGGTTCGGGCGGTGCTGGGAGCGGCGAGACAGGTATTTGTTGACCGGCGCCTGGTGGTGGTGTTCCAGCCGCATCTCTATTCCCGAACGGAGCGGGAAGGTGCGGCAATGGGTCGGGCCTTGGCACAGGCTGACCTGGTGGTGGTAACCGATGTGTACGCCGCTCGGGAGAAGCCGATTCCTGGCGTCACGGGAGAGGGTGTGGCCGACGCGGCCCGGGCCGGTGGAGTGGAGACATGGTATCAGCCGGACGGTGAGGCGCTGCAGGAGCAACTGTGCCATCTCCTGAAGCCGGGGGATGCCCTGTTGACGTTGGGCGCGGGTGACGTCACCCGCGTCGGGCGGGCGTTGGTCGAGTGGCTGCGCTCCGCCTGAGTCGAACCTGGTGGCTGTTCCTCGGTGCGGCCGGGGTACTGGGTCTGTGGCTGCTGGCCCCATGGGTGCTGCGCCAAGCGGATTTCTTCCGGCTCAGGCGGATAGAGGTCGTGGGTGTTCGCTATCTTCCGGCGGATGCCATTCTCGAAGCGTTTGCTGCCCCGGATTCGGCAAACCTGTTTGACGACTGGGATGAACATCGGGATGGGATCCTGGGTGTGGCCGGGGTCACGAGCGCCAGGGTGGACCGGCGTCTCCCGGGGACGCTCCGGTTGATCATCGGGGAAACGACGCCGGTGGCCCTGAGCCCGGGGTCGGACAGGATGGCGCTCATCGACGCCGATGGCGTGGTGTTGCCGTACGATCCCAGCCGATCGGCGCCTGATCTTCCGGTGATGCTGGCCGCTGACCCGGAGACGGCCCGGCTGTTGGCCCGGATCCGGCTGGTGGCGCCGGGGTTGTACGGTCGCATTTCCACCGCACGGCGGGTAGAGGACGACGTCTTGCTCACATTCAATCGCAAACGACTGTGGCTCAGTCCCGGATCTTCGTCATCGGCTATCCGGGCGGTCGTGGCTGTGGAGCACGACCTGGTACAGCGCAGCGAGCCGTTCGTAGAACTCGACGGCCGGTTCGCCGATCAGGTCGTCGTTCGCCAGAGGCCCACGTGACGTCATCGCCGCCCCATCTCGTCGCCGGCCTCGACCTCGGATCGACCAAGGTAGTTGCCGTCATCGCCGATGCGGCGGGCGACGCCCGCGACAGTTATGCCCGCATTCTGGGTGTGGGGATGGCCAGCAACTCGGGGCTGCGCCGCGGCGTGGTGCGGGACATCGAAGAGACCACGCGCGCCATCGCCAAGGCCATGAAGGATGCCGAGCGCATGGCCGGCGTCGAAGTCGCGCAGGTGTACGCCGGCGTGGCTGGGGAACATGTCGCCGGTCGGACGTCCCATGGCGTGGTGTCGGTCACGGGCGACGAAATCCGAACCGGTGACGTGGCCCGGGTGAACGATGTCGCGTCCAATATCTCGTTTGGTAGGGATCACGAGTTGTTGCACGCCATTCCGCTCGACTACCTCATCGACCAGCAGGCCGGAATCAGCGACCCCATCGGCATGACCGGCTCCCGTCTCGAAGCGGAGGTCTACCTGGTGACCGTCCTCTCGAGCGTGCTGCAGAATCTGGGGAAGTGCGTTGAGCGGGCGGGCTATCACGTTGGGGAGTTCGTGTTGGAGCCGTTGGCGGCGTCCCGCGCCGTCCTCACACCCGACGAGCGCGATCTCGGCTGTGCCCTGATCGACCTCGGGGGCGGCTCCACCAATGTTTCGATCTTCTCGGGGGGGAAGATTCGGCATACCGGTTCCCTGCTGTGCGCCGGCGGTCACGTAACCAGCGACATCGTTCACGGCCTGCAGGTTACCCAACTCGACGCCGAACGCCTCAAGCAACGGTACGGCGCGGCGTTTGAGCCGATAATCGCCGAGGACGAAGTGGTGGAACTGCCCAGCACCCCGGGACAGGGGCCCCGGACGGCCGAGCGGAGAGTGCTCGCCCACATCATGCAGGCGCGGCTGCAGGAGATTCTCGAGTTCGCCGCCAACGAGATCGCCCGTGCCGGGTACCAGGAGCGGTTGCCCGCCGGCGTGGTTGTCACGGGCGGTGGTGCCCTGACGCCGGGGATGGTCGAGTTGGGGCGGGAAGTATTCGCCATGCCGGTCAGGATAGGCAGCCCGGGGGAGCAGCTGTCGGGGTTGGCCGACAGTGTGGAGTCCTCGCGGATGACCGTGGCTGCGGGACTTGTCTTGCATGGCGCCTACGAGGTAGCGTTGAGCAACTTCGCCGGGGTGGGCGGTCGCCGGTCGCCGGCGGTTGAAAAGCTGCTGGGACCGGTCAAACGGTGGCTCCAGGATTTTTTCTGATCGTTCGGGCCAGAGAGGAATGACTATGATGTTCGAGTTGGAAGAAGACCAGAGCGCACAAACTGCCCGCATGAAGGTCGTCGGAGTCGGTGGTGGCGGCGGCAACGCCGTGAATCGAATGATCGACGAGCGCTTGGCGGGAGTCGACTTCATCTCCGTCAACACCGACGCGCAGGCCCTGAGTCACTCCAAGTCGGACCTTAGGGTGCAGATCGGCAAGAAGCTCACCCGGGGGCTGGGCGCCGGCGCCCGTCCCGAGATCGGGCGACAGGCAATCGAAGAAAACAAGGACGAAGTCCTGCACGCGATCCAGAACTCGGATCTGGTGTTCGTGACCTGCGGTATGGGTGGCGGCACGGGCACGGGCGCGGCACCGATGGTGGCCCAGTTGGCGCGCGACATCGGGGCACTCACCGTGGGCATCGTGACCAAGCCGTTCCTGTTCGAGGGACGGAAGCGGATGCGCCAGGCCGAAATGGGCATCGCGGAGATGCGCAAGAACGTGGATACCATGATCGTAGTGCCCAACGAGCGGTTGCTGGCCGTGGTCGGGAAGGGCATACCGTTCCAGGACGCGCTCAAGAAGGCCGACGAAGTCTTGCTCCACGCTACCCAAGGCATCGCCACGCTCATCACCTCCACCGGGATCATCAACGTCGACTTCGCCGACGTCCGCACCATCATGCAGAACGGCGGCGCCGCCCTGATGGGAACCGGCATCGGCCGGGGCGAGAACCGGGCACTCGAAGCAGCCCAGCAGGCCATCGCCAGTCCCCTGCTGGACAACGTGTCCATTACCGGCGCCACCGGCGTGTTGATCAACATCACCGGTGGCGAAGACCTGACCCTGGGCGAAGCCACCCAGATCAATGAGATCATCCATGATGCCGCGGGTGAGGACGCCGAGATCATCTTCGGGTCCGCCAGCGATCCCGCCATGGAGGGCGAGGTGCGGGTGACCGTCATCGCTACCGGGTTCGACAGGCAGGTAACGGGCGAAGCGGCGACCCGGAGCGCGGGCATCCTGAATTTCCCGTCGCAACAGCGAGTGACGCAGCCGGCGATGCCTCCGGCCAAGCCGGAAACTCAGCGGGCCGCATCGTCGTCCGATAGTGGTACTGAGGTGCCCGAAATGGAGATCCCCACCTTTATCCGGCGGCAAATGGATTGAGGAAACAGCACGCCTTCCTGTTAACCGTCGGTCTAGTCGCCGCCACCGGGGTCACCGTGTGGCGGCGTCCTCGTCCGCTACCGGTAGCGCCGACCATCGTGGTGAGCCGGGCATTCGACACCGTGTCCGACACCCTCCGTTGGGGCGAGACGATCTCAGAACTCTTTGATAGACAAGGGGTTGCGGGGCTCGCCCTCGACCGGTTCGATGACGAAGTGGCGCTCGATCCTCGACGCCTCCGTGCCGGGATGGTGTTCACCTTCGTGCGCGAGCTGCCCGGCATCGTTCCGGTGGAGGTCAGCGTTCGTCCCGACGCGGCCCGCATCGTCCGCTACCGGCGTGCGGCCGATGGTTGGACGGCGCTGGTGGACAGTATTCGCTGGTCCCCCGACGTGGTGCGTCTCGAAGGCACCATCGACCACTCGTTGTACGTGGCACTCGACGGACTGGTCGCCGACTCGGTCCTCGACCGCGGCGAGCGCACCCGCCTCGCCTGGGAATTGGCCGAGATCTACGCCTGGACCGTCGATTTCACCCGCGATATCCGCCCCGGCGACCATTTCCGGGTTCTCCTCGAGCGTGACGTGTCGAGCGAGGGCGAGGTTCGCTTCGGGCGTGTCCTCGCGGCGGATCTCACCATCATGGGGCGGCGGCTCCCCGCGTTTCGTTTCGTCCACCCCGACAATTCACTCGCCTACTACGACGACCGGGGCTTGTCGTTGCGCCGGGCCTTCATGCGCTACCCGGTCCGCTTCCGGCGGATTTCATCCCCCTTCAGCCCGGCCCGCCCCCCGCCGGCCGCCCGCCGCCGGCCGGCCGGCCGTCTCGGTGTCGACCTCGCCGTCGGGCTGAATGGTGACGTAGACGCTCGCCTCGGTCTGGCCGACGTCCTCTTGCGCCGTCGCGATATTCGCGGCGCGGTGGAACAATGCCGCAAAGTCTTGGAAATTAGCCCGGACGAGCCCGCCGCGCGCGCCGTGGTCGCACGATTCGGAAAACCATAACCTCTCCCAATATCTTGATTCCCTTAGCTAGCCCTACCCCTCGAGGAGATTTAATTGAAGTGCGATTAGCCTTATCAAAACTAGCTTTAAAGATAAATTGTATAGGAAGGGTTGAAAATAAATCCTTCAAACAAGAAGCGATATCCATTGTTTGACTCTTATTTTCAATCACACAGGGACCAGCAATAAAAATCAATTTCTTTCCTAATTCAGGCATATTAGATCCTCACTCCTCTAAGTATTTTCTCTCTCGGTTAAAAGCCTCTCAACCCTATGGAGATCATCTTCGGTGTCCACACCACAAGAATCAAATTGGGTTTCAATAACTTTTATCTCATAACCAGCTTCTAAAGCCCTTAATTGCTCTAATCTTTCTGCTCCTTCTAATGAAGACTCAGGAAGGTTCTTAAAAGTATAAAGGAAATCCTTGGTGTAGGCATAAATTCCTAAGTGTTTGTAATATAGAGGCCGACTGCCTTCGTTTCGATAAAAGGGAATTGGAAAACGAGAAAAATAAAGTGCAATATCTTCCCGGGTCGTTACAACTTTAACAACATTAGGATTATTTATTTCACTCTCCTGGTCAATTCTCTTCTTAGCT
>CAJVYZ010000109.1 GCA_913009915.1 uncultured Gemmatimonadota bacterium
TGGTCCCCGGCGTCCTCCGACGACGACCGCAACAGCTCCGCGTCGGACCCCTGTTGGAACTCATTGTCCTCTGAGCCACGCAGCTCGACCGCTTCGCCCTCCTGCTCCACCTGGAACTCGTTCTCCACTCTGGCGCGCAGCGACAGGCCCTCGGCTGCGTCAGGGGCCTGGAACTCGTTGCTGGCGCTCGGGGTGAGGCTGATATCGTCTGCGGTCTCGAACGTGGCCGCAAAGTCCTGGGCGTCGGTGTCTTCCTCGACCACCGATTCGGCCGGCGCTGCGTCCTCCGACGGCCCACCGGGGCCATCGATGCCGCTGAGGCTCAGGCCCTCGACCACCTCACCGGCGAGAGACGGCGGCTCCCATGGGCTGGTGGGCGGCGCTGACTCGGTCGAGGGTTCGTCGGCCTGGGAGATCACTTCGTCGGCGGTTTCCTCTGCTGCCAACGCGGCCCCTCCCCAGGGCGCATCGAGCGTGACCGGTTCGACCTCCTCAACGGTGGCTTCCGGGCCGTCCGGCGTTTCGTCGGCCTCGGGCGTTTCGGCCGCTTCGGAGCTCAGGGCATCCACCGAGGCTTCCTCGCCGCCGGCCGCTTCGGCGACGGCCCTGGCGGCGGTGACACGTTCAAGCTGTTCGCGGGCTTCTTCGTTGTTGCGGTCGGCTTCCAGGAGAAAGTCGAGCCACCGGGCGGCGTCATCGAACCTCGAGTTGCGCTCGGTGATGTCGGCCAGGGCCTTGAGCGCCACCACATTTTCTCGGTCGAGGTCGAAAACCTGGGCAAAGGCCGTCTCCGCGGCCATATCATCCCCGAGATCGAGGTGACACCGGCCCAGGACAATCCTGGCGGGCGCATGATCAGGGTGATGTTCGAGCCCCTGCGTCAGGATCTCGATGGCCCGCTCCGGCTGGCCCGAATTGCGATAGGCGTTGGCCAGGGGGGCGAAGGTGAGACCCTCGGGGTTCTCTTTGTGTTTCCGCTCGAGGTGTTCGATCTGGCGGCTAGAGGCCATCCGTATTCCGTGCGCTAAGTTGTTGTGGGAATTAACCTAACGGTAGCAATGGGACCCATCTGTGTCAACCGGGGGCCCCGGCCTCGTCCTTGAGATTGCCCGTTGCTGCACTTACACTTATGGCTCTTTTCACAGTGGGCCCTCGGTTTCGAAGGTGTCTGTCTCATGATGCAAGCATTTCGTAGCAGCGCAAAGATCATCGCCGTCGTATTCGCCGCCCTGATGCTGTTGTTCCTGATCGACTTGAGTGGCATCACCGGTGGCGGCGGCGGCGGCGGCAGTGTTCTCACCTCGACGACCGTCGGCAAGATCAACGGGTTGGGCGTCGAAACGCGGGTCTACGACCAGGCTGTCCAAGACCGGATTCGCATCGCCCAGCAGCAATCGTCCATCCCGTTGGGGCTCGACGACATCAAGGCCATCCGCGATGACGTGTGGGAAGAGTTCGTCACCAGCACGGTCCTCGAGAGCGAGTATGACCGCCGCGGCATCACGGTCACTGCCGCCGAAGTGGCCGGAGCGCTGCTCAACGTCCCACCCCAGGAGTTCCAGGACGCGCCCGATTTCCAGACCGACGGACAGTTCGATTTCGAAAAGTACCAGCGCTGGCTCAGTTCCGCCCTGGGGCAGCAATACGTCCCCTACCTCGAAGCGCGCTATCGGGACGAACTCAAACGGCAGAAGCTGCTCCGTCTGGTGACGGCCGACGTGTACTTCTCCGATCCGGCATTGTGGCGCCGGTGGCGCGACGGGAACGAGATCGTCAAGATCGGACTCACCGCCATCGCTCCCGGGGCGGCCATCCCCGACAGTGCCATCGACGTCACGGACGACGAAATCCGGGCCTACTACCGCGAGCACCAGGACGACCTCAGCCGGCCCGCCATGGTTAACATGAGCTACATCGCCGTTCCCCGAATCATCACCCGGGCCGACACCGCGCTGGCCCTGGACTTGGCCACCGCCCTGCGCCAGGAGATTCTCGACGGCGCGCCGTTTGGTGAGATCGCCCGCCGGGAATCCAGCGACACGGTATCCGGCAACCAGGGAGGCGACCTGGGTGAGTGGACCCGCGGGGATATGGCTCAGCCGTTCGACTCGGCGGCCTTCACCATGCCGCTCAACACGGTCTCCCAACCGGTGCTCACCCAATTCGGCTATCACATCATCGAGATCACCCGCCGCAGCGGCGACACCGCCGAGGGTCGCCACATCCTGATTCCAATCGAGATCGCCGGGGAGCACCGCGACGAACTCGACGCCAAGGCGGACTCGTTGGAGATCCTCGGCGCCGAACGGCTGGACCCCGCCGCGCTCGACACCGCGGCGCGCGCACTCGGGCTTCTCATTGGACAGACCGGCTCGGTACAGCAGGGCACCAGGCTGCAACTGGGGACCCGCGTCATCCCGGACGCCGCGGTCTGGGCCTTCCGGGCGCAGCCGGGTGAGGTCAGTCCCGTCATCGAAACGTCGGCGGCCTATTTCCTCTTCCGCGTTGACAGCATGTCTTCTGAAGGCGTGCCGCCGCTGGCCGATGCGGACGTCACCAAGGCCATCGAGCATGAAGTCCGCGCGGCCAAGAAATGGTCGGCCGCCAGAGCGCTGGCGGAGGACTACATGGCGCGGTTGGACGCCGGAGCCACCCTGGCCGATGCGGCCGACGAGATGGGCCTACCGTATCGGGAATTTGGGCCCTTCACCCGCACCCGCCCGCCCCTCCCCAACGGGATCCTGATAGGGACGGCGTTCGGTCTCGAGCCGGGGCAGCGCTCGGGCGTGCTCGACACCCGTGAGGGACTCTACATCCTGGAAGTGCTGGAAAAGGGGGCGGCCGATTCGGCCGCATTCCTCGATGCATTGGACCAGTACCGAGTCCAGGAGATTTCCTCAGCCCGGCAGGGCCGCGTCCGCAATTACCTCCTCGCGCTCCGGGAATCGGCAGACGTGGTCGACCGCCGGGCCGATCTCTACCGCACCAATGCGCAATTGGAAGCTGAAGCGGCCCGCTTGCCCCAAAACCAGCAGTTGGGGCTGTAGCAAAACCCCCTGGCACCGCGAGGAGCCTATAAACACAACGCGGGGCGCCTCCATCGAGACGCCCCGCGCTGCGTTTGTTTGAATCGATCCGGCGCCAGGCTACTGCGACAACCGCTTGGGTTCACCATCAGAACTCGGCGGCTGGGCGTCGAGCTGACTCGGCGGGGCATCGTCCTTCCCGGTGATCGCATCGTTGGTGTCCGTGATGCTGCGCTTGAACTCCCGAATGCCCTTACCGATCGAGGCGCCCACTTCCGGCAGGCGCTTGGCTCCGAATACGAGCAGCACCACCAACATGATGATCAGGATTTCGCCGAAGCCGAGATTACCAATCATGACGCACCACCTTCAGAAGAGCGATCGGGCCACGAAATAGGCCACGAGGACCCCGGCTAGGCTCAGCAGCGATACGGCCAACCCCACCGGACCCACAGTGAAGTTTACCACCAGAAGGTCTACGGAAACAGGGCCAACCGTCGGCGTCCAGGTGCTCACGAAGAACGCCTTGAATGTGCTGTCGGGCAAGAACCGGTCGAGCAGGGCCGTAAAGAACCCGCCGACGATGAACCCAGACAGGAGAACCCCGAGGTAGAACCCCGGGCGGCGCGGCCCCGCCATCAGCTCCGTCGCTCCAACACGTAGCTCACGCTGGCGCTCAGTGCCTCGCGTGCCGGCGTGGGGGGCAGCAACTCCAGCAGCAACTCGGCGTCCGCCCCGAGTGCCTGCGCCCGTGACCGGGCATAGTCGAGACCGCCCACCCGGGTTACCGCTGCCACCACGCCGGCGATCTGTCCGTCGGTCGGTTCGGCCGCCTTCATCAACACCTCGACCCGAGCCCGCTCATCCGCGTTTATCCGCGGCAGGGCGTAGATCAGTGGCAACGTCACCTTGTGCTCGCGCAGGTCGGAGCCGGACCGCTTGCCGGTAACCGCCTCTTCTTCGGTGTAGTCTAGCAGATCGTCGATGATCTGGAACGCCATGCCCAGGTGCATGCCGAAATCTCGCAGCGCGCCGCGAATCTCCGGCGCCGCACGCAGGGCCCCGACTTCGCACGCCCCCGACAACAGCGAGGCCGTCTTGGCCCTGATCAACAGATCGTAGTCCTCTTCGGTGAACTCCAGAGGATCGTAGGCCAGTAACTGCCGCATTTCACCGATGGTCATTTCGTTGGTGACCCGGCTCAAAACCCGCAGCGGTTCGAGATCCTCCAACCCCACCAGTTCGATGACCGCCCGCGAATAGAGGTAGTCGCCCATGATGACCGACACCTGGTGGCTGAACGCCGCATTGATGGTGGGCATGCCCCGCCGCAGCACGGAGTGGTCCACCGAGTCGTCATGTACCAGCGTGGCCACGTGGATCAACTCGACCACCGCCGCCAGTCGCTCCACACGGGGCGTGGGCCCACCGGTGGCTTCGTCAGCCAGCAGCGCCATCGTCGGCCGGAACAGCTTCCCCTGCATCCGCAGCAGATGAGAATTGACCTCTGCAATCACTGGAAACTCTGCGGCGATGATGCGGGCCAATTCTTCCCGGACCACGTCGAGCCGTGACTGCAGCTGCTCCTGCAAATCCGGGAGCTTCAGCCGTGTCGTTCCAAATGAGCTCATGCGTCGGCACCACCGGTCAGGCGTCCGACACGCTCACCCAGGTCCATGAACCCAAGGTCCACGGCCATGGCGCGCCGGTAACAGATCAGCGCCTCCGGCTCCTTCCCCTGCTCTTCGCGAGCCCGTCCCAACCAGTACAACAGTCCAATCTTCTCGTTGTCCGGCCCGGCCAACGAATCGATGGCCCGCTTGAGGATGGCCTCGGCCACCGGGAATTGCTCCTTCTCGTAGAACGAAACGCCCAGAGCCTCCGACGTACGCAGCCGGCCGTCCGGCGCCCGCAACGCCTTCTGGAACTCGGCGATCGCTTCGTCGAGCAAGCCCATTTCCTTGAACGCGATCCCGAGGTCGTAGTGCGACTGATAATCCTCGGCCCCGATCGCTTCCTCTATCCCCTGCTTGAACTGCTGCAAGATCTCGGCAAAGTCCTGGCTCTCGTCTCCCGTGGGTTGGGTGCGCTTGATCCGAATGCGCGCGTCCTTCGGCTTCTTGGTTTCCAACACCATCTCGCCCAGATCCACGAAATCCGACGACGCCTGGACCGCCGCCGGCGACACGATGGGAGCCGGGGGGGCGTCGGCAGCCGGATCGAGGGACTGGAGTGCCGCCTGCGCCAGGGTATTCTCCGGATCGTGCTCCAGGACCCGGCCGTAAACGGCGATGGCCTTCTGCATCGAACCCACCCGCACCAGGACATCGCCCAACGCCAGGTAGGCTCCCACCAGCCTGGGCCTTTCACCGGACCGGAACGCCAGTTCCACCCGCTTCTGGTAGAAGGCGATCCGGTTGGGCTCCAGCCGCAGGAGTTCCGTCACGATGTCCGAGGCATGGCCCCAGTCTTCTTCCTTTTCGTACTGCTGGAGGGCCAACTCCAGTTCCTCGGTGCCCCGCTCCAAATCGCCCTCGGCGATCAACACCTCGCCCAGCGTCCGGTGGGCCGCCGGATCGTCGGGATTGTCTAGAATTCGATCCTCGAGCTCCTCGACGGTCGGCCCGACCGGCTCCTCGGTTTGGAGAAACCCCAATGACCCGGTCGCGCCGCCGGCCGTGGCCTCGACCTCCACAGGCTCCTCCTCGACCTCGATGGACTCCTCCCCGGCCACGTCGATCGCCTCCAGCGCCTGATCGGCCTCCAACTCTGTGGCCGGCGTGGCCTCCAAGGACTCGGTGTCGGCGTCCTCGTCCAGTTGGACCTCGAGGGAGACGGCGTCTTCGTCACCCACGGTGTGCTCGACGGTGATGTCGAGTTCATCAACCGATCCGGCCGCCTCGGCCGAAAGCTCGCTGGCACTGTCGACCAACAGCCCGTCGAGTACAGGAACCCCAGACCCGTCGTCCACTTCGAGGGAGGTGCTTTCAAGATCGTCGACCGACTCGATCACCAGAGGCTCGGAGTCTTCCTCGTAGCGGCCCCGGTCGATTTCCAAGTCGGCTGGGAGGGGGTCCTCAACCGCTGATGGTACCTCAGCCGCACTGGGCGTCTGCACCGGCGGTTGCTCGATGGGTGCCGGCCCGTCGAACCCAGCGCTGGTGTCCAGGAAAATGAGATCGCCGCTGGCCTCCCCCCCCCCCGGACCCGACTTGATGTCCGAATCGGCGGTTTCCAGGTGCTCTCGCGTCCGCCGGGCACCGTCGGCATCCCCGCGAGACTCCAGTTGGTCGGCCAGCTTCTCCAGTTGCTCCTTCGCCTCGGCGTCACGCGACATGGCCCGAAGGAGGGCGCTCAACATGACGCGGATGTCCTCGTTGCGGCCGAACCGGTCGGCGAAGGCCTTTACCTCCTCCAGAGCGTCGTCACGGTTCCCCAGTGCGTTCATCCGCTCGAGGTATTCCAGCAGGTTCTTCCTGGCGTCCACCACGACGTTTTTCTCGGCGTGGAGTCTGGCGAGTTTGAGATAGGTCTGGACCCGGCCCGGGTTCACCCGGAGCACCTTGCCGCACAGAGCGATGGCCTGGTTGGTCATCCCCTGGTCGGCGTACAGATCCACCGCGCGCTCGTAGGACTGCACCGCCGAAGTGGTGTTCTTGACCTTCATGTACAGGTCGCCGACCCGATTGTAGACGGAGAGGTCCTGCACGATCGCCACCCCCGACTCGAAGGACTCGATGACCCTCAGGTAGAGGTCGATGGCTTTGCGCCAATCCTCCCGCTTTTCGTGCTTAAGCGCCGTGATCTTGAGTTTTTCGACGTTCATTCGGCTCGGGAGGTCTTAGGGAAGCGAAAGACTGGCTTGGACTTAGCCATGAGTAAGATAGAGATGACGCCACCCCGGAGCAAGCGTCGCCCGGCGTTAGCCACTCTAGAGTAATCCCACGGGGTCTAGCTCGCCGGCGGCGACAGCCCGCGCCAGGCGTTCGAGGTCCGGCGCCGGGGGCCGGTCCTCGGTCAGGGGTGCAATCGCAGGACCCGCGGGGTCCCGGACGCGCTGCTCCAACCAGCGGACCCCCTGCCCCGGGCTGAGAGGTTTGAGCAACTCGATGCCCTGGACGGCACAGAGGACTTCGGCGGCGACGACGCGCTGGGCGTTGCGCAGCACCCGGCCCGCTTTAAAGGCCGCGGCCATACCCATGGGGACGAAATCCTCCTGGTTGGCGTCCGTGGGAATCGACCCGACGCTTGCTGGGACGGTCAGGGTTCGCGACTCCGCCACCAGGGCCGCCGCGGTGATCTGCACCATCATGTACCCCGACCGAAGTCCAGGATTCTCGATCAAGAAGGCCGGCAGACCGTGTGACAGATCGGGGTTGACCAGGCGCTCGATGCGCCGCTCGGTCATGGCCTGCATCGTCGTTAGGGTGATAGTCAGAAAATCGAGGGCCTGAGCGACCGGTTGCCCGTGAAAGTTGCCACCGCTCAGGACGTCGCCGTTGGCGAACACCAGCGGGTTGTCGGTCGAAGAGTTCAACTCGATCCGGCAGACCCGCTCGGCAAAATCGATCGCGTCGCGCACGGCGCCCATCACCTGTGGCAGGCAGCGAAGGCTGTAGGCGTCCTGGACCCGCGGGTCGTCGTCCAGATGCGAGGCCCTGATCTCGCTGTCGTCCAGCAAGGTAAGGAGGTGCTCCGCCGCGACTAGCTGCCCCTGATGCGGCCGGGCCGCGTGGATACGTGGATCGAACGGCGTGGGGGTACCCCTGAGCGCCTCCAGGCTCATGGCGGCAGAGGCGAGAGCCGTGCGCCACAGTACACCCGCGTCGTGCACCAGCAGAGATCGGAAGAGCACACGTCTGAACTCCAGTCACACTGATATATCTCGTATGCCGTCTTCTGCTTGAAAAAAAAAAAAAAAAAAAATACACAAACACAAACATAAAATCAGATAAAAGATATTCTGCTTTACCAGATCACACATCCACCAACCATCTTAACCTACATCGAAGCCACTC
>CAJVYZ010000110.1 GCA_913009915.1 uncultured Gemmatimonadota bacterium
CTGCTTCATTTACCTTAAAGGTATTCATTGTAACAAAGAATGTAAAACTATGTGCATAGGATATTATGCTATCTGCATAATTACTAAGCCTCAGAGGTGACAGTCACCTTAAATTGTACCCGGTTGTGCTTATCGCCACTGGAAAAAGTGACTGTCACCATAATAAGAGAAATGTGGAAAAATGTCCTATATCGTTGTTCGGGTCAATTTGGTAGGATGATTAAGTTGATTCAGTTAAAAGGTAAATCATGGCAAAAATTGGTCGGTACCATATCGTTGAGGAGTTGGGAAATGGCGAAATGGCGTCTGTTTATTTGGCGCGTGACCCGTTCATCAAGCGGGATGTTGCCATTAAGGTGTTGGCTTATGAATTGACAAGAGACCCCTTGTTTCGCAATTTCTTTTACCAGGAGGCAGAAGCGATTGCCTCGCTGGAACATCCCACGATTGTGCCAATTTATGATTTTGGTTTGCATGGTGTTCAGCCGTACATTGTGATGCGTTACATGCCCAATGGTTCGCTGCAAAGCCGCCTGAAAAAGCGGGGCTTGAACCGTCAGGAGCTGTGCGATTTGATGGGACGCATTGCCGAAGGGCTGGATGAGGCGCACGCGCAGGGGATTGTGCATCGGGACGTGAAGCCAGGCAACATCATGATCACGAATGCCGGCGTGGCGAAACTGTGCGACTTAGGGTTGGCCATCGACGTGAAGGACGAAGTGTCGGAGTCTCTGGATCAACCCGGCACTGCGGTGGGCACGCCGTTCTACATGTCGCCGGAACAAGTCGAGAGCAAGCGGCTGCCGGACGTACGCAGCGATCTCTATTCGCTCGGTGCGACGCTCTACCGCATGGTCGTTGGAGAGGTGCCGTTCAACGGCGCCACACGGGCGATCATCTTGAGCAAGCATCTTCTGCACCCGCTCAAGTGGCCCAAGGTCGTCAACCCATCGCTGTCTGACGACCTCTGCCTGCTCATCGGCAAGATGCTCGGCCGCGACCCCAACGAGCGGTATCAGACCGTGGACCAGTTGGTGCTGGACATGGAGGATTTCCTGGCGGGGCGCACCCCGCGCGTGGCGGCGGTACGGGTGGGAGACGGCCGGCAGCGCCACACGCACGGCCGGGGGCCCGAGCTGGCCGGGGCCGCCGTTCGCTCGTGGCTCCGGGCCGACGCCGACCTTCGCCTGGTAGTAACCCACGCGGACCGCGCCTTCATAGAAGAGGTTCACTTCGGGTCCACCCCGGGCGAAGCCTCCAGAGTGTGGTGGGACATCAGTTGGCTGTGGGGACCACCCGAGGATCACTTGCAACTGCTGCTGGAAACGGTCGGGGTCGACCGCTTCGTGTTCGGCACCGGCCAGCCCTTGCGACTCCCCGAAGCCGCCCTGGCCAAACTCGATCTACTCGATCTTCCCGCCAAAGATCGCCACCGGATCACCGCCGGCAACCTGTCCGCCTGCCTCACCCGCACCATCGAGGGGCAATAGGGGGAAGGCACCTCGCCGCCTCCCCCCACTCGATTTTCCCACGCCCCACGCCCCACGCCCTACGCCCTTCTTTGCTACCCCTTGTTGTAGTAGAACCTCTCCGCCGCCACCAGGCCGTCCTTCCACCGGCGCACCGAAACCTGCGCCATCAGGACCCGGCCCGCGCCCTTGAACGTCACGTCCCAGGCCCACTCGGAGAAGCTGACGTCGCCGCTCACCGCGCTGGCGAGCAACTCCGCGCCGTGGAACTCCTCGATGGAATCGATGAACGCCTTCTCGAACTCCCGGTTGGTGTCCTTGCCGACACGGGGTTCCTCACTGTTTTCGCGCAGGCTACAGTCCTCGGCATAGAATTTCTCAAACCCCTCGAGTAACTGGCCCGAGAGGATCATGGTGTTGAGTTCCTTGTCGAGGGTTCTGATGTCGAGTTGCGTGGTACTCATGGGTGCTGCCTCCGTTCGAGAGTGTGATGCTACCGGCTTGATAGCCCGCAGGGGGATCGTGTGGGCCGATGGAAAACGCTTCGGATGATATCCCCCGTGTCGATTACCGGTCAGTGATTGACTGATCAAGTATTATCAGAAAAATCCGCTACTCCAAGCTGTTGATGATGCGCTCCAGGATATCGATCAGTCGGCGTTGTTCGGTGGGAGACAACATTGCCATGCCTTCGTCATCGATCGCTTCGATGGGGTCATCGAGGGTACTCAGAAGCTCGAGACCCTGGCGCGTGATGTGGCACCGGACCAGCCGGCGGTCTTCTGGACAGCGCTTGCGGCTCACCAGACCTTTGGCCTCGAGGCGGTCAATCAGCCGGGTAATCCCCGGGGTCCGTTCCACCATGCGCTCGGCGATCGTCAGAGTAGCGAGGCCCTCCTCGCCGGCGCCGCGCAGGATTCTCAGGACGTTGTACTGCTGGGGGGTCAGGCCGTGGGCATTGGCTATGGCGCCAAATCGCCGCCGCAGGCGGTCGCCCACGATCAACAGACCGAGGATGGCTTCCTGTGATGTGGATCGGAAGGGCTTGGTTTGCCGGATGGTCTGCCGAATGATGCTTTGACTCATGAAGTTAGTATACTAGTCAATGATTGATACGTCAACCATAGGCTCGCTGTTTCCGAAACCACGCTGCCCCGCCCACGAGCGCGATGACGGCAAAGGAAAACCACTGGAGGGCGTAGCTCAAATGGGGACCGTCGTCGAGCGGTGCCGGTTCCAGGGCCCTGGGGTAGCCGCCGGCTGAATCTCGAGGGGTTCTGTGGATGATGCCGGGAATGACGGGGTAGGGCACCCGCGCTGTACCCGCCGTCAACTCGATGTGGCGCCAGGCCGTATCGCCGCGGCTGACCATTGGTCGGCCCCATCCGGGATCGAGTGGAATGGCCTGTGCCAGCCCGACAACCGAATCCTCCGCCGGGAAGTCCACGACGGCCGGGTCGAAGTGGACCGCGTCCGCCGCCGGTACGAAACCCAGGTTTACCAGGACGGCAGTATCGCTGCCGGTGAGCCGCAGCGGCACCACCAGCTGAACCCCGGGAGACCCCCGGTAGGGCCGGCCCCAGAGCACAAACAGCCTCTCCCGGTCGAATTGTCCCGTGGCCGCGACCCGCCGCTGATCGAGGTTGTCCGGGCGCCCTGCCGTCAGGATGACCACCGGTGCGCTCCTGGCCCGCCCGGTCTCCACGTTGGTGGCGCGCCGCTGGGCCAGCCGGTCGAGTTGCCATATTCCGAGCCCCACGCAGGCTCCTGCCACCACTACGATCATCCCGCCGAACCCGATGGTCTGAACTCTGGACATCAGTTGTCTTTCGCTGAGGACACTGGGCCTGGTAGCTGTTGCTGCCCCGTCGGTCGTCCTGGCCTACAACTCGGTATCACTGAATAAGATAGCCGCATTGCTCCGTAGTGGTCCGGGGCTTGCCCTCTAGCTGGGCATTTCCAGCGTGGAGCCGTCATGCGATATCGTGGTGTGGGTCTTTTCCCTCGTCTTTTGCAGTTGAGCGTCCTTGCCACAGCAGTCCTGTTGGTCCTACCATCCGCCCTCGACGCCCAGCGCCGGCGGGGCATCCGTGAGTCCGGTGGCGGCGAAGGATCGCGCGCGGGGTTCTGGGGCTCGGTGGGAGTGGGAATGGGAGCTCAGTCCTTCCGCTTCGCCGGCGATGAGGGCTTCGGCCCCGTCCTGTACCAGCCGACTGCGGCGTTGGCCCTGGGCGGTACCATCAATTCCAGTTTCCGGGTCGGCGCCGAGGGGCAGGCCTGGATCAATGCCATGGGTAGCGACGTCGAGTCCATGGCCAGTGCCATGTTGATCGCCCAGTGGTACCCCATCAAGACGGCCGGTGTGTTCTTGAAAGGCGGTGCGGGCATCGGCCGCACCGGGCTGGACCGTGCCGACGGAACCTCATCGGCCGACATCGGATTTGCCACCACGCTGGGCGTGGGTGCCGAACTGCGCATGGGCCGGACCATGTTCATGGTCCCATCGGTCACCTGGGTGTATCACGTCTACCAGAACCCGGGGGAGGCGGCCTATCGGGCTCGCGTGGTCAACTTCGGGCTGGCGCTGTTGTTCCAAGGTTGAACGTTAGTCGCTCTCCATGGCACCGAATACTACGAGACGGCCGGAAACCCCGGTCGTTTTGTCGTTTCAGCAGAGCCGAGGCTTCTCCGAGCGAAACGGGGTACGCGTCAGTTGCCGGGAATAGCGAACCCCACCCGGAGTGCCATCTTCGAGTGGGGTTTTCGCTCTCTTGAGTGGGCTTGCGTGGGGCTACGCGAGGCTTCTCGGCTGACCCTGCATGCCCGTGTGACCGAAGCGTGCCCTACGGGAAATTGGTGCTATTCGCCAGCGCTGCGTACATGTCCTGCAAATCTGAGGTTGCGATCACCAAGCCTGGGCCCATGCCGGTGCCAGGCTCCCCGAACTTGGCCTTGAACCAAGCTTCGTTGGGCTTCTGGCGGATCAACTCGCCGAGGGTTCTGCCACCGATATCGATGCCCGTGCCATCAACACCGTGGCAGCCTGCACAGGAGTTGGCAACGATAGACTGTCCGTTCGATTCGTTGCCAAGCACGCCGACGTTCGAGTAGGTGACGGTGGGTGCCACCACAACCGCAGGTGTTTGGTTGTAATCCACGTACATGGTGGGACCGGAGACCGAGATGTCATATAGGAGATTCGGCGCCACCCACTCTTCCCTCATGAACTTGACGAGATTCCACACTTGGCCGTCCGTCAGCCGCGACGAGAAATCCGCGTGCGTGTTGTCGGAGGCATCGATGTCTCGGGCGCCCACATGGCGGACCAAGTCGAACAGCGCCTGAAAGCTCTTGGCCGTGGCGGCGCTTCTCAGGTTGACCGAGGAGACGTCCGGGCGATTCGGATTGAGGGTGCTTTGCCCAGTCCGGTTGGCATAGGAAGCGGAGTTGCCCAAGCCGTCCCAGGCATGGCACGCCTTGCAGCGATAGTAATCGGCTGACGCGGTGGTCGCTGGCTGGGTGCCACTTCCAGCGGCATCGGTCGTCCACCATTTGCTGTAGGATGCTCCTCCGATGATGCCATCGGCGTTGGTGTATTCCTGCGGCGCGGGTCCCGGAAAATCTTCACCCGCCGGACCTGCTGGGCCCGCTGGACCGACATCACCTTCGCAGCCGGCGAGCACGAGCAATCCTAACAAAGGGGCGCACAGTCTTCGCATGGAGTCTCTCCTCTTGTGTGTTCCTTGGGTAGTGGTCAGAGCCATGGAGTACGGATCTCTAGGATGCAGACCGATCATCCCAGTCGAGCGATTTCCGTACATAACTAGCACACGGAGTGTGACAAAACTGTGAAGACTGCTACAAGAACTAGTTTGGAATGAAAGCTTCTGCTCTCTTCACTGCGCATTCACAGCCGTTGCTCCCCAAGAGGCACCCACGTCGTGCCCCCGGGTGGCGCCTGTCAGGCCAAGCACAATCGCTCTAACGACTTGTGGGACAAGGCATTGGAGTCCCCGGGATTAGGGTTGACCATGGCCCCCGGTGAGAAGTAATTTTCCCACGCTGTTGCCCTGGTGGTGAAATTGGTAGACACGCTATCTTGAGGGGGTAGTGCTCGAAAGGGCGTCGCGGTTCGAATCCGCGCCAGGGCACTGGGCAGCACGAGTATCGCCGGTGTAGCTCAGTGGTAGAGCACCTCACTCGTAATGAGGTGGCCGTCGGTTCGATCCCGACCACCGGCTTCATTGCCGCTGGTCCCACCAGGCCTTCCACGGCCCGGTGTCGGCCGGTTCAACGCCTCCATTGGCTCACGGGCCATGGAGGTCACCTCGACTCTGGCACCGCGCGCGAGCCCCCTGGGCTGGTACCCGCTGTGCCGACCTTCGGTGCTCTCACCAGCATCGGTCAGTAGTGGTTGCTGCTTGCTCCCCGGATGTGGACTGAATGGTCTGACGGGATTCAACCCCCGCCAGGTGAAGGCCGTTCCGTCTTCTCGAAAGGAGGCCTCGTGCGAGTCAAGTACCTCACCAGACTCGACCAACTCGAAGGGCTCACCGCCGCCGAGCGCCGCCGACTGGGTCCGGTTGGGGATAAGTATGCCTTCCGGCTGAACGAGTATTACCAGAAGCTCATCGACTGGGACGACCCCAACGACCCGCTGCGGCGGTTGGTGGTGCCGCACGAGCAGGAACTGTTCGAGTGGGGCCGTCTCGATGCCAGTGAGGAAGCGTCCTACACACCGGTGCGCGGTTGCCAGCACAAGTACTCCGACACGGCTCTGTTGTTGGTGAACGAAGTGTGCGGCGCCTATTGCCGCTATTGTTTCCGCAAGCGCCTGTTCATGAACGACAACGACGACGCGTCCACCGACTACAGCGGGGGGCTCAGCTATATCGCCGAGCACGAAGAAATCACCAATGTCCTTCTTACCGGTGGCGATCCGCTCATCATGTCATCGCGGCGGCTGGGACAGATCGTCAGCGATGTGTCCGCGGTGCCGCACGTGCGCATCATCCGCATCGGCAGCAAGATGGTCGCCTTCAACCCGTTTCGGGTGCTGGACGACCCGGAGTTGCTCCAATTGATCCGCGAGCATTGCGAGAGCGGCACGCAGATCTACATCATGAACCACTTCGACCACCCGCGGGAACTCACCACCGAAGCGCGGCTGGCGCTGCAGCTGCTCATCAAGGCCGGAGCCCAGATCGTCAACCAGTGTCCCATCATCAGGGGAGTCAACGACCGGGCACAGACGTTTGCCGCCTTGTTCCGGGAACTGTCGTTCGTTGGCTGTCCGCCGTACTACGTGTTCCAGGGTCGGCCCACGGCGGGCAACGCGCCCTATGAGCTGCCAATCGTCGAGGGCTACACCATCTTCACCGAAGCCAATCGCCTGGTGTCGGGACTGGCCAAGCGGGCCCGCTTCGTCATGTCGCACGCCACGGGCAAGATCGAGATCTGCGGCCTCGATGATCGCTACATCTACATGCGCTACCACCGCACCCATCTTCCCGAAGACTACGGCAAGATGATCATCGCCCTGCGGGACGAAGACGCCTATTGGCTCGACCAGCTCACGGTCGTGTCGGGGCCGGCCAGCGCCATCGAGTACGCAGCGGACTACCAGCCGGCGGGTCGCGGATACTGACCAGGTGGTACCGGGCCGCCGAGGGGTGCTACGGCGCGCCGTTGGTGATGGGTGAGGCTGCGAAGAGGTGGGCTGACTGTTGCTGCAGGCCCGTCGGGGTGTGTTCCTGGTGCTGTTTCTGCTTGCCGTCAAGGGCGGGCAGTTCGACTACCTCGACGATCCGCCTAAGCGGATTCTCAAGGATTGAGAAGCGGACCGGGCGCCATCGCGGGCGCCCGAGCCGGCTGTCGATCGGTCAGGAGTCGGTGTGGACGGGGCTCACCTTGCCGTCACGCCGCAAGCAGAAACCCACGCCGCGGACCGTGGAGAAAAGCGATTCGCCTGAGGCGGTCGTGAGCTTGCGCCTGAGGTTTCCCACATGCACGTCGACCACGTTGCTCTCGGGGTCGAAGTGCATGTCCCAGACTTTCTCCAGGAGCGTGGTACGACGGACCACTTCTTCAGGGTGGAGGAGGAAGTACTCCAGCAGCTGAAATTCCTTCGGCGTCAGGTCGAGGACCTGGTCGTCGACCGTGGCGACCCACCCACGATGAAACTTTGGCACTCGGCCGATGGCGGCGCGACATGGCCGGAGAAAGACGCACTAGTGATCTACGAACATGACGAACGGGCGGCGTTGTCCCAGGGAACGACCGATGTCGATTTCAATGAGTACTGGTTGGACATGGCCAAGTGGAGTTTTGGCCATCCGGCTATTCGCCCCTTGCAGGACGGTCGAGTTCTGCTGGCGCATTACGCGGGCACGCCCGACTGCATGAGCGTTCATTGGGCACGAGTGAACACAACGGGTTGATCCGCTCGCCGGAATCAGATCGGATCGGAGATCCGGCGCGCGGTTTCCCGGTGACTCATCAGCCTATTCGAGTGACTGAA
>CAJVYZ010000111.1 GCA_913009915.1 uncultured Gemmatimonadota bacterium
GACAGGTCCGACGTCCTCGGTGTGGGGTTGGGGATAGCGGGGATCGTCGACAGCAACAAAGGGGTGTGCGGGTACTCGCCCTTCTTCGGTTGGCGTGATGTGAACCTTGCTGGGCCATTGGCGTCGTTGTTGGGCCTGGACGTGTATCTGGAGAACGACGTCAATTCCCTCACAATCGCCGAGCAGTGGTTCGGGCACGGAGTAGGCCACGAGAGTTTCGTGGTCGTTACGGTCGGTCGTGGCGTTGGCGCCGGGTTCGTATTCAATGGCCGGTTCTACGCCGGCCACGAGGGTGGCGTCGGTGAGTTCGGCCACCTGACGGTGCTGCCGGACGGGCCGATGTGCGGATGCGGCAAACGTGGCTGTCTAGAGATGATGGCCAGCGACGGTGCTCTGATCCGCGCCGCTCTTGGCGCGATCGCACAAGGGCGCACCACCCTCCTTGTCGACGCCGATCCCATCACGATCGAAGCCCTTGTCGCCGCTGCGTCACAGGGTGACGATGTCGCGCGAGAGCTGCTGGCCGAATCGGGCAGATGGCTTGGCGTCGGTCTGGCGATGATCGTCAACCTCCTCAACCCTGAGCTCATAGTTGTTGCCGGGGAGGGGGTTGAGGCGGGAGGCTGGCGGCTCGATCCGATGCGGCAGGCATTGATCGAGGGTCGATTCGAATCTCTCGGCTCTGAGACGAGGCTGGTAGTCGAATCTGCCGGTGATGTGACGTGGGCCCGCGGTGCCGCGTGCGTGGTCCTCAGCGAGTTCTTCAAATCGCCGCTCCAACGTGGGCGCCCGGTCGCAATCACGGGCAGTGCCGGGCAGCGCGCCGAGTCCAGCGGCAAGTCGGCATGAGAGCACGATCCCCGGCCCAGCCGTCCGGGGCGTCGAATCGCAAGCAGGGGTAGGCATTTCCCATGACATGGCTCGGTTCGGCTCGGCGATGGTGGATCGTGTTCTTGGCGCCGAGCCTGGTGCTGCTGGTCGTGTTCACCGTGGCTCCGATCGCGGCTGCCGCCGTGCTGAGTTTCTTCCAGTGGGACTTGCTCACGTCCCCCGAGTTTGTTGGATTGGGCAATTTCACAGAGCTGGCCGGCGATCGAGACTTTCGCTCCGCCTTGGCTCACACGTTGATTTTCATCGCCGGTTACATGCCAGTCGTCACGACGGTTGGACTGGCCCTTGCCCTGTTGATGAACCGCCGAAGCCGCCTGGCCGGGGTGTCGCGGGTGGTCTTCTTCATGCCGGTCGTCTCGGCCTGGGTGGCGGTTGCGTTGATGTGGAGATGGATGCTGAATTCCCGCTTCGGAGTGGTCAACTGGCTTCTCGGGCTGGTTGGTATCGAAGGTCCACAATGGTTGTTCGAGCGGGGTTGGGCGATGGTGTCGGTGATCGGCGTCAGCGTCTGGAAAGACGCCGGCTTTGTGATGATCCTCTTCCTCGCAGGCCTCCAGGCGATTCCGGCTGAGCACCGCGAGGCCGCCTTCGTCGACGGGGCGAGCCGCTGGCAGACCTTCTGGCGGATCACGCTGCCCCTGCTCACTCCGACTGTGTTCCTGGTGTCGATCATCCTGCTGATCAACTCCTTCCAGGTCTTCGAGCAGGTGTGGATCCTGACCGAGGGAGGTCCGTTCGGTTCGACGACGGTCGTTGTGGAGCAGATAGTTCGCAACGCGTTCAGCTTCGGCCGCATGGGTTACGCGGCCGCGATGTCCTGGGTCCTGTTCGGCTTCATCTTCACGGTCACGTTGATCCAGACTCGTCTGCAACGACGGTGGGTGCACTATGCGTGATAGCCCGGTTGTCGCGGCCGCTCGGGCGCAGCGGCCGGCGTTGAGGGTGCCCACCCGGAGACCATCGAAGGCGAGTCTCCGGCGGATCGGTGGCTGGACTGTGCTCGTCTTGGCGGGCCTCACGATGGTCTTCCCGTTTGCGTGGAGCCTCTCGACCTCGCTCCAGACCACCGACACCCTGCTTAGGGTGCCACCTCAGCTGATACCCGAGTCGCCGACACTGGATGGTTACCGGGGGGTCATGGAGGTGACCCCATTCGCCCGGATGGTGATCAACTCGGCCGTCGTCACGGCTGTCGTCACCACTCTTCAGATCATCACGAGCGCCCTGGCCGGCTATGGACTCGCCCGGTTCGTGTTCAAGGGCCGACAGGCCTTGCTCCTGCTGTACCTGGGCACGCTGATGGTGCCGTTCCAGGTGACGATCGTCCCGCTCTTCATCGGAATGAGTCGCCTCGGCTGGCTGAACACACTCCGCGCCCTGATTCTGCCCATGATTGCCGGCGCCTTCGGTGTCTTCCTCTTCCGCCAGTACTTCTCCCAGATGCCCAGGGAACTGGAAGAGGCAGCCGCGATCGATGGCGCCAATCCGTGGCGAACCTTCTGGTCGGTCGCGTTCCCGTACGCCCGCCCGGCTGCGGCCACTCACGGGATCCTCGCCTTCATGGCCTCCTGGAACTCGTTTCTGTGGCCACTATTCGTGGCCCGCAACGAGCAGGCGATGACATTGCCGGTGGGCCTGGCCGCACTCCACGGGAGATATCAAACCGATTGGAACCTCGTCATGGCCGGCTCCGTCATTGCGGTGGTCCCCGTAATCATCGTTTTCGCCCTCGTGCAACGGCACATCGCTGCCGGTCTCCTCTTGGGAGGGGTGAACAGATAAGACCAGCCACATGCAGCGCAACATCATCGATCCCCAAAACGCGGTTTGCCCTGTCCCGGGCGGAACCCGCATGGCAAGCAAACGGAGGAAGGAAAAGGACATGACCAAAATAGGAAAACTCTGGGTCCTGCTCAGCGTTCTGGTGCTGGTGGCCGCCGCCTGCGGCAGTGACGACAGCGCCGGAACGAGCACGAGCCAGGCACCCACGCCGAGCACCAGCGAGGCGCCAGACGACTCTGCATCGGAGTCGCCGACGACCGAGGCTCCGGCCGAGCCGCCGACGACAGAGGAGCCCCCGGACCCGACCACCATCCGGTACTTCACGTTCTCGGCTTCGCCCGACTACTTGGGCGAACTCGACTCGATGATTGCCGCGTTCGAGGCGGAGAATCCGGACGTGACGGTCGAGGTCGAGACAGCACCCTTCGATGACTACTTCACTGTGCTTCAAACTCAGATCGCGGGAGGCGACGCTCCCGATGCATTCGAGCTGAATTTTGAGAACTTCGTGTCGTTCGCATCGAAGGGTGCCCTCGCCGACCTCGGCCCATTGACCGGTGCCGACGCGGGTTTCGACGCTGGAGCGTACTACCAAAGGGCGTTCGACGCGTTCGCGGTGGGCGGTACCCAGTACGCGCTGCCGGAGAGCTACTCGACCGTCATGTTGTTCTACAACAAGGACCTGTTCGACCAGGCCGGTGTCGACTACCCGACCGACGATTGGACCTGGGCGGACGAGCGGGCCGCCGCCGAGACCATCGCTGTATTGGGCGATGGCGTGTGGGGGGCCTTTGCCGGCGTGCAATTCTGGGAGTTCTACAAGGCGGCTGCTCAGAACGGCTGCTCGTTCTTTGGCGACGATGGCAGCGTGACGGTCAACGAAGCCGGTTGTGTGGAAGCGCTCCAGTTCATGATCGACTATGTAAACGACGGGATACAGCCGACCGCAGCCGAAATGGGCGGTGTCTCCGACGGAGACATGTTCATCAACGGCGAGCTGGGGATGATCACCACCGGCATCTGGATGTTCTCTGCATTCGAGGCCAACACCTTCGAGTGGGACATAGTGGTCGAGCCGGGTAACACGGAGGGTGGGAGCCATTTCTTCGCCAACGGGGTGGCGGTCTCTGCCGCCTCGGACCGCCAAGAAGCGGCGTATCGGTGGCTGCGGTTCTTCACATCGAGTGACGAGGCGGCCAGGATCCGAGTCGCGGCGTCCTGGGAGCTTCCCACCCTGACGGACCCGACTCTGTACGACGCGTATCTAGCCGTGGAGCCCCCGGCCAATCGCGAGGCGGTGCTGGCATCACTCGAGAACGTGGTGGTGCCGCCGGTCATCGAAAGGCAGGCAGAGATGCAGGACGCCCTCAACGGCCTCATCGAACGCGCCCTAGGTGGCGAAATGACGGTGCAAGAGGCACTTGATCAGGCGAAAGCCGACATTGAGAACCTCCTGAACTGACCGCAAACCGTTCGTGGTGAGGGTGGAGTCGGCTTCCGCCGCTCCGCCCTCACCCGTGCGCCTGGCCGGAGATGACCTTGCCTGATCTGTTGACCCATGACCCAGAAGGTGATCACAACCCTTATGACCCGGTTCCCTGGTCTCGTCATCCGTTTCTCCCGACCACCGACGACAGGATCGAGGTGGGCGTCCGAGCCGGCGCCGCTTTCGAATCTGTTGCCGTCGAGTGGATGGTGGCCGGCAACACTGGACGCTGGCCGCTCGATCGTACGGATGACGTGTGGACCGGCAAGATCGGAGCCTTTCCCGACTCGGGTCGCTACCGCTTCGTCGCTTCCCGTCGCGGATCTGGGGTGGAGGTCACTACCGATTGGTTCCCCTTACCGATCGCCCACTGGGAGGCCGTCCGTTTCATCTCCCTGGCAGCCGCCAACGGGTGGATCGGGGCCGCCGGGGAGCGTGCAGTCTTCAGCTTCAGCTCGAGCGAGGAAAACTCCCTCGACTGGAATCTCACGGAAGGATCAATCCAGCGCGGCGACGCCGACGAGGTGGCACTCGGCGGCTGGGCCGCCAGCCTCCACGACGGTCGGCTTCTCCTTTCGCGAAACGGCGTCGAGTTTTTGTTGGGAGTGGAGATGTGTCGGGCCGACAACGAGCTGATCGCGTGGCGGCTGAGCTGGCGCCTCGAACCCGACGAGCGGATCTTTGGTACGGGAGAACGATTCGACGCCTTGGATCAGCGAGGCAGGACACCGGATGTCCGAGTCTACGAAGAGTACAAACAGCAAGGCGCTCGGTCCTATTTTCCCTTGCCCTGGTTGTGGTCGACCGGCGGCTACGGTATTGCGATCGACGGCCTTTCACGCGTTTCCTACGATCTCGGCGCTCTGAATCCCGACGAGGCCTCGGTGACCATCCCAACGGGGGCTAGCGCTTCAGGCCGCTGGTATCTCGGAACCCCAAAGGAGATGCTGTGGGCGTACGTACGGGACGCAGGTCTCCCCGCGCCAATGCCCATCTGGGCCTACGGTCCGTGGATGTCCGGCAACGAATGGAACAGTGACGCTCGTGTCCGCGAAGTAGTCGAGCGCACCAGAGCCGAGGGGATACCGGCCACTGTTCTGGTGATCGAAGCCTGGTCGGATGAGGTCACTTTCTACCTGTTCAACGGGACCACCCATGAAGCTGTCGATGGGGAAGGGGCCGTGCCGATCGAGTCGATGGAACATGACCGCCGGTGGCCCGATCCGGCGGGACTCGTCAACTGGTTGCACGACCAGGATGTGCGCGTGCTGTTGTGGCAGATTCCACTGCTCAAGGATGTTGCCGGCCACCAACAGCACGACGCCGACCTCGCCTATGTGGACGAAGCCGAACTGGGGGTGCGTACCGTGGGCGGAGAGCCGTACCGGAACCGGGGATGGTGGTTTCCAGGGGCCAGGGCGATCGATTTCACCAACCCCGTAGCCCGACAGTGGTGGTTCGCCAAACGCGCCTATCTCCTGGACGAAGTCGGCGTCGACGGTTTCAAGACGGACGGCGGCGAGCATCTGTGGGGACGCGAGGTGCGAACCTTCGCGGGCGAGACCGGTGACCAGGCCGCCAATGCCTACCCGACTCATTACCTCAAGGCCTATCACTCGTTCCTGCGTGAGCACGGACACGAGTCCCCCATGACGTTCAGCCGGGCAGGGTTCACCGGATCCCAGTCTTTTCCGGCCCATTGGGCAGGCGACGAGGATTCCACCTGGGAGGCCTTTCGGGCCTCGCTCACGGCGGGGCTGTCCGCTGGCGCATCAGGCATAGCCTTCTGGGGGTGGGACCTGGCGGGTTTCTCGGGAGATCTACCGTCCGCGGAACTGTACAAGCGGGCGACGGCGATGGCGGCCTTCAGCCCCATCATGCAATACCACTCCGAACACAACGAACATCGTCGCCCCCTCGCCGACCGCACCCCATGGAACATTGTGGACCACACCGGAGACCCAGACGTCATGGAGGTCTACCGGTTCTATGCCCGGTTCCGAATGAATCTCGTGCCCTATCTGCTGGGACTCGGTACCGAGGCCGCGCGGACCGGCCTGCCCCTGATGCGGGCCCTGGCGTTGGAGCTTCCCGACGATCCGGAAGCGGCCGGTATCGACGACCAGTTCCTGCTTGGCGCCGACCTGATGGTCGCACCAATCCTGTCCTCCGGCGTGACCGAGCGAAGTGTCTATCTGCCCGAGGGCGACTGGCGCGACCTGTGGAGCGGTGAACCGGTCGCCTCAGGATGGATGACGGCGCAGACCCCATCACATATCATTCCAGTCTTCGTCCGGACCGGAGCGTGCATCCCGCTCTGGATGCCGGATACGGTCGAGCTGGGGGAGGAGGTCGGTCTCCCGACAGCCGGATCCGGCCAACTGGTGCTCATGGTGTTCCCAGGAACATCGCAATGCCGGCTCATCGACCCCGTGACTCTGAGGCCTTGGACTGCCGAGCTGACCTTCGAGGAGCAAGTCCTCAAGATCTCAACCACAGACGCCCCCGCCGCCACCTCCGTCTGGATCCGATCTCCGATCACCGGCTCCAAGGTAGACCAGATCGTGTCTCTGGCGGCCGGCACCTCGACCACCAAGATCGACCTGCGCGCCGATGCCACCTGAACCGAAGACGCGCCCACTCGTGAGCTCGAGCGTCGAGCTGATCCGCCAAAATCAGGCACAGACCGGGGCCTTCATCGCAGCACCCGGTTACGGGACCTACGCATATTCCTGGCTGCGCGACGGAGCCTTCATCGCCGCGGCTATGGATTCCCAGGGTGAGCACGCGAGCGCGGCGGCCTTCCACATGTGGGTGGCGCGTACAATTGAACGTTACGCCGTCAAGGTGGATCGTCTGGAGGCGGAGAGCGAAATCGCCCTGCGAGGAACCGGCGATCCGCTGCGCCCCCTAGATGACCGCTACGTCCTGCACACCCGCTTCACGCTCGCCGGCGACGAGAGCAACGGCCACTGGGGGAACTTCCAACTTGACGGCTTCGGGCTCTGGCTCACCAGCGTTGCCGATCACCTCGAGGTCACCGGCGGAGACCCTGCGCCGTACCTGAGGGCCATCGACATCGTCCGTCGCTACCTGGAACTGACCTGGGATCGACCCTGTTACGACTGCTGGGAGGAATACCCAACACGGCGGCACTCCACGACCTGGGCAGCGGTTGCCCGCGGACTGTTCCGTGGTGGCAACCTGCTGGGAGAGGAATCAACCGTTGTCACCTCCCGGGCCATAGTGACAAGACTCCTCGGCCACGCCACCCGGGACGACACGCTCCACAAGTTCATTCCCCAATCCGAAAGTGACGTCTCGCCCGTCGCTGCGAGCGTGACTACACCAGACAGGCTCGTCGCCGCAGGTCACGAACGGGTTGGCCGCCCCCTTGATGGGGATGCGATTGACGGCAGCGTTCTTCTTGTGCTCGGTCCGTTCGGACCATTCCCGCCAGCCCACCGGGTCGTGTCCGGAACGCTCAAGAGTATCGAAGATGGACTGGTCGTTGACTTCGGCGTGCACCGCTACCTCGAGGACGAGTATTACGGAGGCGGAGATCGGAAGAGCGTCGTGTAGGGAGAGAGTGTAGATCTCGGTGGTCGCCGTATCATTAAAAAAAAAAAAAAGAAAACAGAAAAAAAGAAAAAAAAAAATAAAAAAAAAAAAAAAACAAAGACCAAAGAGCAGAAAACACTGAGAAGGCTTAATAGAGAAACACAACAGTAGCGCAACACCAAGATGGCAAGACTCAAAGCTATAAGTGTAAGAGAAGAGACTGCCAGTGGAGACGTGTCTTGATAAGGAACTCGAACT
>CAJVYZ010000112.1 GCA_913009915.1 uncultured Gemmatimonadota bacterium
TAGGTTTTTTTTTTTTTCAAGCAGAAGACGGCATACGAGATATATCAGTGTGACTGGAGTTCAGACGTGTGCTCTTCCGATCTCGTTCGACGGACATCGCTGTCCGACGTGAGCGCGGCCGCGCGGAGCAGCAGCCAGTCTCCAGTCGCACCCCACCAGGGAGCGGCCCGCTCGAAGGCTTGCGCTGCGGAGCGGTCGTCGCCCAGAGCTTGTTGCGCCAACCCTTGGTGGACTAGGGCGATGGCGTGCTGCCGCGAGCCCGGGTCCGCGTCCCGCACGGTGGCCTGTGCCAGGATCAGCGCGCGTTCGGGCTCTCCGTCTTCCAGCTCAGCTCTGACCAGGAGGAGCCTGGCTTCGGCCTGCAGGGCATCGGTGTCGAACTGGTATCCGGTGAGGAGGTCCAGGACTTCGGAAGACCCGCCCCAGGCGTCGGCCGCCTGCGCCGCCAGCAGGACGGCTTCGTCACTCCTGGTGGTGTGGTCGGCCAGGATGGGGGCCAGCTCGAGGGTGGCTCGCCAGGCCAGCCCGCGCTCGAGCGCTTCTCCGGCGGGGATCAACTCGGGGGGCAGTGGGAAGTCCACTTCGGTGGCGGGCGGCCGCACACCGAGGAGTCGGTCTGGCGGTCCGTCGTGGCTCTCGGGTTGCTGGCAGGCCAGGAGTCCGGCGCCGAGGGCGACGAGCACGAGGGGGAGGGAAAGTGGGGGCTGCCTCATGGGAGTAATGTAGATGCAATCGAGATGCCGGGCGTAGAGAATGCCGGGAATGGGGTGGAGAATGCCAGGAATATTGAATGCCACGAGAAAGATGGACATTTCCTGCAATCGAGGGCGGCTCCCGTTCTTTGGGTGCACCCGCTATCTTGCAGCCCCCGCGCCCGAGTGGCGGAATTGGTAGACGCGCACGACTCAAAATCGTGTTCCTTCGGGAGTGAGAGTTCGAGCCTCTCCTCGGGCATGGTAAACACCGCAACAAATAGCCGGGTGACGGTTCCTCCGCGGTGCCCTCTGCGGGTTTCCCCAGACTATTGATGAGCGTTTGTAGTGCCCCGCCCCCGCGGCCAACTCTATCATTCGAGTCGTTCCGGCCCTACCTTGGGCCGAGATGCACCAGCGAATCAAGAAAGTTCTATCCGTGGTGCGCGACGCCTGGCTGATCGTGGGTCTGGCCCTCGGATTGCTGCTCGTCCTCGAGGGTGGCTACCGTCTGCAAGCCGCAGCCAGACACCGGATCGGCCTTCGCCTGCTTCAGGAGCCGGCTCCCCCCGTTCCCGATGAGACTTCGCGGTACCCGTACGCCGATTCGGCTTGGTTTGCCGGCTGGGCGGCGCGTCGTGACGACGCACTCCGGCGCGCTTGGCGCCATCACCCGTATCGTGGATGGACGGTTGACCCATTCGCCATCCCCGGGATCACTGTTGATTCGGCGGGCCTCCGGATTGTCCCCGGCGGACGGATCGGTTCGGGGCGGGACACGGTCTTCTTCCTCGGCGGTTCAGCGGCGTGGGGGTTCACCGCCCGCGATTCCTCTACCATCGCGACCCACCTGGACCGAGGGCTCCGGCGACGCGACGTCGACGACGCCGAAGTCGTATCGCTCGCCCAGGCGGGGTACAACTTCATGCAAGGCTTGGCGACCCTGCAGGAGCAACTGCGGTTCGGCAGGCGGCCGGCGGTGGTGGTTTTCTTCGATGGCGTCAACGAGGTCGGTCCCTATATCGAGTGGGAGCCATTATGGGGAACGTATGGCCAACGACTCGTGTCCGAGCGAATCGTGCTGGGAAGGCGCACGCCGATGGAAGAGGTGATGGGGCTGGGCCGACACCTCGCGCTGGTGAAACGGATTCGTCTGGCGCTCGACCCGCCTCCCGGTCCGCGAGGCGGTATTCCGGAATCGGTTTGTGATACGGTCGTGCAGTGGTATCTGACCGGAACGCAGATGGTCCGCAGCCTGGCTGACGAGTTCGGCTTTGCTGTGATCTTCGTGTGGCAGCCGACCCTCAGCGCGACCAAGAAGCGGTTGACTGACTACGAAGCCTACCGGATGGCGTGGGAAGAGGGGATTGGCCTGGAACTCAACTCGCTTCTGGCCCGGTGCGCCACCACGGCCGACTCCGTCATGGCACTCCATGGCGACATCCATTATGTGCAGCTCGGTGGTCTGTTCGACAGCTACACGACCACCGTTTTCCTCGATGGCTTCGGCCACGTGACCGAACAGGCCAACGCGATCATCGGTGACACCGTAGCTGGGCTGGTCGCGGCCCTCCTGGGGCGTGGAGAGAATGAAGCGGGGCGGCAGGGCGGTGGGGCAGCGGGGCAGTAGGCTGTCTCTGAACGGCCCCCCCCTGCGCACCGCGCACCGCCCACTCCTACGGTTTTCTTCGGCCGCCCGTCCCGCCACACCGTGGGATACCGGGCGCAACTCCCCAGCTTGCCGTCCACGTCGTCGGGATAGCACCCCGGCGTGGCGTAGATGCCGTAGGGATCGAACAGATACCAGCGGCCATCCTCCGGATTGCGGCGGGCGAACTTGATATGCAGATAGTGGTTATGGCCGCTGCCGCCGAGCTTGCCGCCCGGTCCGGTGTTACCCGACTTGCCGATGAACGTAGGGGCGACGCATGCGTCGCCCCTACCTGAACCTCCGTCGCCGGTTGGCGGACAGGGGAATGCTGGTGAATCCCGCGAGACCTTCTGCCATCCCTCATGACCATCTCAGACTTCGTACCGCGACCGCCATGCACTAGGTTGTCGGCCAGGTGGAGCTAGATTGGGGGCCATGCGAATCGGCGTCGTGCATCCCGCGTTTCTGCATCGTGGTGGGGCGGAGAATCTGACCCTGTGGCTCGCCTCCGGCCTGGCTCAGCGAGGTCACGCGGTGACGTTGTTCGCCGCGGGCCTGGCGCTAGATCAATGGCCGGAGATCGATCTCGCGGCGGTGCGGACGGTCGAGCTTCCCGATCGCCGGGATGATTTCTGGCATGAGCCATCCCGCGGCCGGCAGCACGGCCGCATCATCGCCGAGCACAGCGCGGATGCGGACGTGTTGGTGTGCGGGATCCATCCTGCCCATCTGTGGCTGTCCCAAGCATTGGCAGTGATGCGGCACCCGCCGGCCTCCATCCTCTACTGCCAGGAACCGCGCCGGAAGTACTACTACATGTGGACCGATCGGCCTACGGTCGCCTACGCCGATTCCGGGCGCCGCACGTTGCCGTTCCACGACTGGCTGGCGAACGGGATCCGCTACCGCAGGCGGGCCAGCCGGCTGAGCAAGATTCCGCTGGCCCGGTGGTACGATCGCCGCAAACTGGAGCGCGTGGAACGCATCGTTGGCAACAGCCGGTTTACCGCCGACAACGCATCCCACGTGTGGCGACGCCAGGTCGAGGTGTGCTACCCGGGGGTACCGGTGCCGGCGGCCGCCACGTTGCCGAATCCGGCTGATCGAACCGGAGTCGCGGTACTCACGGGATGGGAGGTGGCCAAGAACCCGATGGGGGTCCTGGGTACCATCAACGAAGTGGTCCATCACTTCGGCCGTCGTGACATCCCGTTCACCCTAACCGGTGGTAACATCCGCCCCGAGTATGAAGCGTACCTGCGGGATCACCATCTGTCCGATGTGGTGTCTTTGCGCGATTACCTATCGGAGGAAGAGAAAACCGCGCTCCTGCGCCAGGCCCGACTGTGCCTCTTCATTCCCTTCGCCGAGCCGTTTGGCCTCGTTCCCGTCGAAGCGATGCTGCATCACACGCCCGTGATCGCTGCCGATCACGGAGGGCCGAGCGAGGTTGTCGTCGATGGCAAGACCGGTAGGCTGGTCGATGTGTTCGCACCCCGGGAGGTGGCACGTGCGCTGGTGGAACTGTACGACGACGCCAACTTGTTAGCCGAATACGGTAGTGCAGGGGAACGCCGGGCCCGAGAGGAGTTCAGCCTGGACGCGCTCCTCGACCGATTCGAACTCCAGCTGCGCGCGGCCCGCGAGCAGCACTCAGGCGCGCGGACCGGCTGACATGACCCGGGTGCTCTTGTCCCTCGACAAGTTGCGCGAGAGCAACTCCGGCCTGGAACGGTTCTCGTTGCACCTGGCCCGCGCTGTGGGAGAAGCGGCCCCCGACGACGTCGACCTGGTGTTCATGGCGCCACGGCACCGGTGGCCCGAACTCGGCGGCACCGGCGCCCGGCTGGAGCCCCTGCGGTTCTTCAACAAGTCGCGGGTTCAGTCGGCTGTGTGCCGGATTGCTCCGGCTTGGATGAAAAGTCGGGGTCGACCCCGCTACGACGTGTGGCACGCGTTGGCCCAGGACGCCAAGTTCCTCCCGCTGGACCCCCGGATCCGCCTGGTCCTCACGCTGCACGATCTGACCGTGCGACGGATCGAGAGCGGGAAGAAGCTGGCGCGGGCCATGAAGCGCTTTCAGGCCAACGTCGATCGGGCCTCGGTCATCGTGACCGGATCGCACTTTGCCGCCGACGAGATCCGCCAACACTTGCGGGTCGGCGACCGACCGGTCGAAGTGATCTATCACGGGATCACCCTCGACACTGCCGCGCCGAGCCGTCAGCCGGCCGGACTCGGCGAAGATCCGTTTCTGGTGGCTCTGGGGCGCGTGGTGCGGACCAAGAACCTGCACACGCTGATCGACATGATGACATTGGTGCCGAACAGGAATCTCCTCATCGTGGGCGATGACTCGGATTCCTACGCCGCCGAATTGAGAAAACGGATCGCTGACGCGGGACCGACCGACCGCGTGCGAGTGCTGGGACCGGTCAGCGACGCGGAACGGCTGTGGCTCTTCCAGCACGCCGATGCGCTATTGCAACCGTCCCTGTCGGAGGGATTCGGACTCCCCGTGCTGGAGGCCATGGCGTGCGGCACCCCGGTATTCCTGGCCCGGCAGACCAGCCTCCCGGAGGTCGGCGGCGAGCTGGCGTTCTACTGGGATACCTTCGAGCCCGACGCCATGGCTACGGTGTTCCACCGAGGGATGACGATCGTTGCGGCCGACCCCACGTATCCGGACCGGCTGGTCGCTCACGCGGCGACCTTCAGTTGGGCGACCGCGGCCAAAGCGTATCTGGACGTCTATCGATCGCTGGCCTGGGTTTCGTCGCCGCCGGTGGGGGCCGGCTGATGGAGGTGCAGGTCTTCGGTATCAAGAACGACGCCGATACTCGGAAGGCGCTCCGCTTCTTCAAGGAGCGGCGGGTAAAGGTGCACTTCGTGGATCTGAAGCAACGGGCGGCCTCACCCGGTGAGCTGAGACGGTTTGCCCAGAAGTTCGGGGTAGCGGCCCTGGTAAATACCCATGCCAAGCGGTGCGCGGCACTGGGCCTGGGGGCCGCTCACCTGACCGACGAACGGTGGCTGGCGACCTTGGCGGAAGAACCGCTCATTCTGCGCCTGCCGCTGGTTCGCTGGCAGCAGCGCTTGACCATCGGGCCGGAGGAAAGCGAATGGCGCGACTGGGTGAGTTGACCGCGGTGCCCGTCCGGCTAGAAGGCGTTGCCGAAGAACACGGCGTTGGTCAGAAAGTGTGACGATCCCCACCAGAACGCTCTGAAGTTCAGGATATCCTGCACCAGGATGACGGCGCCACGGCCCTTGCGCCGGGCGATGATGGCCGCCGATCCTCCGATGTCGGCCAGATTCTCTTGGGAGACATAACCACTGAGGAGTGGCTCGGCCGGGTAGCGCGCCACGTTGGCTCCCGGGGTATCAGAAAGTTCGAGAACCGCCGTGCCCCGCCGGAACAGCGCCGCGTGAGCACCGGTGCCGAAGGCGAGCGGGTGGGTGGTATCCACCGTCACCGCCAGCGCCGCACCGCCGATGGCTCGGGCACCCCGCCTAGCCGACACGTCGGCGTAGGGGATGTCGGAGGCGGCAGTGGAATCGTCCGTCGGGCGCAACTCCTCATCGACGATGCCGTGGTCCAGCACCCAACTGACGGCGCCGTGTTGGGCAATGAGCACCCCGCCGTCCTCGACCCAGCGCGAGATCGTGCCGGCCACGATGCTGTCTCCCGCGGTACCGCCGTTGACCAGCACCAGTCTGTTGTACCGTGAAAGATCTATCCGTCCCAGGCGCTCGTGGTCGATGAGCGACACGGGCATTCGCAATCGGTGCGACAACAGGTGCCATACCTCGCCCACCTCGTAGGCCGAAATCCCCGAACCGGTAACGATGGCGACTCGGGGCAGGGGGATGACCCGGGTGGAAGAACCTCCCAAATCCGGCCCGGCCAGCGACAGGCCCGTGTTGAGGGCGTGAATGATCACCTGGTCTTCGTCGGCCATGAGGCGAACCAGATCGTGGACCTCCCCGGCCGGCGGTGCCGATTCGGCGTCCCGGCCGGTGAGCGGGAAGATCACGGCGCCGCGACGGAACGGGGTGGCGACCCCGGCGACGTTGGCGGTGAACGGCTGCCGGGCCAGCAGCGGGCGCACGCCGGCCTGGAGCGCCCGGTAAAGGGCCCGGGGTGCCAGGAATCGATCCCACTCCATCACGTAGGCATACTCTGCCTGTCCGCCCACGATGTTGCCGCCGGCATACGAGATCGGCTCGAGCGGCTCGCCCATCAGCCGTGCCGGGTCGGAGCCGTAGTGGTAGACCTCGACACCGAACGCCAGGGGGAACGACCAGGTGGAGACGTCGTAGAACAGGGAGTCGGTGAAGCTGGTGACCCGTTCCATGGCGGCTTCGAGGAGCCGGACCTGGGGCTGGTCGGTGGGGATGACGTAGGCTGTGCCGGGCTCGAAGTCGACACCGTCGATGCGGACCGGTTCCGCCAGCTGATACGCCTGGATGCGGTGGCGCTGGAGCGTCCTCACCATGGCCTGGCCCCGGGTACGATGCTGCAGGCTCACCAGGTAGGCCTTGGTGGGGAGTGCCGCTGCCACGTCGGGGGCGCTGCGATAGAAATCCCGCTGCATCCGCAGAAAATCGATCCGCATGTCCCGCACTCCGGCGAGGGTCGAGAGGGACGCGGCAAACTGGTTGACGATGGACTGGGCGTAGCTCAGCTTGCCGTGGTCGGTATTCCGTTCCAGTGCTCTGGAGGATGCCTGCTCGAACAGGATGCCGACAGCGCCGTTCACGTCGGGGTAGGTGGAGCCCTTGCCGTAGTAGAAGTCGTCGAACGACTCCTTGGTGTAGTAGAGGGAGCCGATCCGGTCCAGCCGGCGGGCGTGGTATTGCGCCAATCTGCCGGTGAGCTCGAACACCTCCGGCGGCGTGTTGGGGTTGTTCCTGCTGGGGATGCCGGGTTGGAAGAAGTAGGTGGCGTCGCCGCCCATCTCGTGGAAGTCGGTCAGCAGTTGGGGGCGCCAGTTGTGGAATAGCTCCAGCCGGCCCTGGGACTCCGGATGCTGGGCCGGCAGCCAGTCCCGGTTCAGGTCGAACCAGTAGTGGTTGGTTCTGCCACCCGGCCACGGTTCGTTGTGCTCCCGATCCTGCCCGTCGGTGGTGGCCACATCGCCGCGCTGGCCGTTGACCCACCCGACGAACCGGCTCCGGCCGTCCGGGTTGAGGCTCGGATCCACGATGACGATGGCGCTGTCCAGCAGGGCCTCGACCTCCGGCCCCTGGCCCGCGGCCAGGTGGTACAGCAGGAGGACGGCCGCCTCTGACCCGCTGGCTTCATTGCCGTGGATGCTGTACCCCATGTAAACCACCGCAGGCAGGCCCGCCAGATCTTCGTCGGTCACGGCTTCCGAGATCGGAAGAGCACACGTCTGAACTCCAGTCACACTGATATATCTCGTATGCCGTCTTCTGCTTGAAAAAAAAAAAAAAAACCAGATAAAACACATACTCTCACATACCTACATATTCAATGTCTCTAGCATACACATACAGCACACTCACACTCTCTTCATCATAGTCACTATCTCCACATAATTC
>CAJVYZ010000113.1 GCA_913009915.1 uncultured Gemmatimonadota bacterium
CCTGTTGTCCGCGGCCCAGTCCATCGGGGTGCCCGTGCCGCTCAAGCTGTTCGGCACGCCTGAGCAGAAGAAGAAATATCTGCCACGCTGCGCCAAAGGTGCCGTGTCGGCTTTCGCCCTGACGGAGGATAACGTCGGGTCCGACCCCGCGGCCATGAGTACGGTGGCCACCCTGTCGGACGACGGCACGCACTACATCCTCAACGGTGAGAAGCTGTGGTGCACCAACGGCACCATCGCCGAATTCATCGTGGTCATGGCAATCACCGGCAAGCGAAGCATCACTGCGTTCATCGTGGAAACCGACTGGGAGGGGGTCGACAATTCCCAGCGGCTGGACTTCATGGGTTTGAATGCCATCGAGAACGGCATCATCCGGTTCACCAACGTGAAGGTGCCGGTCGAGAACCGACTGTGGGACGAGGGCAAGGGTCTCAAGCTCGCCTTGATCACCCTGAACACCGGGCGGCTGACGCTACCCGCCTCGTCGGTGGCCGGCGCCAAACGCTGTCTGGAGATCGTCCGCCATTGGGCCTCGACCAGGGTGCAGTGGGGCCAACCCATCGGGAAGCACGACGCCGTGGCACAGATGATCGGCCGGATGACGGCCGACACCTTCGCCATGGAGGCGGTGTCCGATCTTGCCTCGCTCATGGCCGACAAGGGGAATCACGACATCCGCCTCGAGGCCGCAATGGCCAAGCTGTGGAACACGGAAGCCGGCTGGCGCATCATCGACGACACCCTCCAGATAAAGGGCGGCCGAGGCTACGAGACGGCTCAGAGCCTCAAGAGCAGGGGCGCGCGTCCCGATCCCGTCGAACGGTTGATGCGAGATGCCCGCATCAACCTCATCTTCGAGGGGTCGAGCGAGATCATGCGGCTGTTCATCGCCCGGGAGGCGGTCGACACCCACATGAAGGTCGCCGGCGACCTGATCAATCCCAAGGTCCCGGCCGGAAAGAAGTTTGCCGCCCTCATCAAGGCAGGGCTGTTCTACGCCTGGTGGTACCCCACCCTGTGGCTCGGCTGGGGCCGCTGGCCCCGGTACGCCGAATTTGGCCGTCTGGCCGGCCACATGCGATTCGTCAACCGTTCAGCCCGCCGGTTGGGCCGTACCGTGTTCCACGCCATGGTGCGCTTCGGCCCCAAGCTGGAAAAACGCCAGGCGGTACTCGGTCGCCTAGTTGACATCGGGGCCGAGTTGCTGGCTATCTCCGCCACCTGTTCCCGAGCCCAGGCCATGGTGGCCAACAACCCGGCAGACCAGAGCCCGATCGAGTTGGCGGACCTGTTCAGCCGGTACGCCCGGCGGCGGGTGCGGGTAGCGTTCCGCGCCATCTGGAACAACGAGGACGTCCGCACGTACCGCGTCGCCCAACGACAATTGGCGGGCGACTACCAGTGGCTGGAACAAGGAATCGTCAGGGAGAAGTGAAATCGTGCTCGGGTGATTGGGGATCGAGTTCCCAGTTGGTCTTGACACGGTTTCGTGGACACCGCCGTAGGCAGCCGACCCATTCTCCTCGTAGGACATTGGACTGACGTACCCTACTATGGTTGAGAGGAGCCTCTCGCCGTTGTACCAGGCACCGGCCCACATCTGGTTCGGCTCGGCGATAGCAAACTGGCGCTGCAGCAGATTCGGTTGCCCCGCACGAATGATGTGCCACGATAAACACTCGAAGGGCCATAGCGGTACTCGCACGGCTACAGATCCGGGCGTGATCGACCACGGACCCACTTCTCCGCTGAATCCCTGGTGGCTAACCTCGCGATTGACGACGAGTCTTCCGTCGGGAGCAACTTAGCACGTGGCGCGAACAGCGCGTCCCGGGCCTACTCGCGGCCTACCTGAGCTCGCGATAAGGACACGAATTCTCACCTACCTACGTCTGGGTATCCCTCAATTCTACACCCCGCGACGCCACCGACCGCGTCGTCACCCCGGTCCCGTTAGGATCCTAAAGATTGGCCCGCCGCAATGTCGCTTTGATGTGCGCCAGGAATCGGGCGGGGTCGATCGGCTTGCGAACGTAGTCGTCCGCCCCCTCGTTCAGCAGCTCACTCTCGGCGTTAGGATCTGTCGATCCGGTCAGCACGATGATGGGGAGGCCAGCCGTCTTGAGCGACGAACGCACCGCCTTGATTACATCGCGGCCACCGAGTTTCGGCATGTCGAGGTCAAGGACCATCAGGTCGTACTCCTCTCCACGAGCGAAACGCCCGAGCGCGGCCTCTCCATCCGCTGCTTCGGACACGGCACATCCCTCCCGTTGCAACAACGCCCTGGCGATTCCTCGGGTCGCGCCATCATCATCGACAACGAGGACCCGCACGCCGTTCTGAACTGCGATTGGCTCGTCATCCGTTGCGCCGGGGGCGGCCTGCGGCGAGAGCATCGATACGTCGCAACTCTGACGACCAATCGTGATCGGTTCGCTCGGTACTGGGAGGGAATCGTCAGCTGGCGCCTCGGTGGCGGGCGCAACCGCCGACCCCTGGTCATCATCCCCCAGGCCGATGACGCGCGCGACCTCCGCCAGCGTCGTGTCACCGGCACGCACACGATCCAATGCCCCATCCAAGAGCGAGCGCATACCATTCGCCTTAGCAGTATTCACCAGCTCTTCCTCGGGAGTATCATGTTGAATTAGGGTGCTCGTGCCCCCCCGTATCGTGAATACCTCGACCAGCGGAATGCGACCGCGATAGCCGGATTGTCCGCATTCTGGACACCCACGCGCCCGGACGATCGATTCTACGCTGAACTCGACCTGGAGCTGATCTTCCTCCTCAGTCAGTCTCCCATCGATGGCTTCCACGCAATCAGCACAGATACGTCGTGCGAGCCGTTGGGCGAGCACGCCGCGCAGTGAAGCCGCAATCGACACGCGGTCCAAGCCAATATCTGTAAGTCGCTGCACCGCTCCGACCGCACTGTTGGCATGTAACGTCGCGAGGACCAGGTGCCCCGTCATCGCGGCCCGTACCGCCACCTCGGCGGTCTCCTGATCTCGTATCTCACCTATGAGAATGATGTCCGGGTCCTGCCGCAGCGCAGCACGCAAGGCAGACGCGAACGTTACACCTTGTTTGGTTTCGACCTGGATTTGCGTCAAACCCGGTACCTGATATTCCACTGGATCCTCGACCGTCATGATGTTCACCTCGTCGGTCGACAGATCCAGGAGCGCACCATATAGCGTCGTGGTTTTGCCCGATCCAGTCGGACCGGTGATGATGATGATTCCCTCTCGATGCGTCAGCAGACGCTTGAACTGTTCCAGTTCCGTCGCTGGAAGTCCCAGGGAATCAAGTCCTCCCACAGCGCTGGGATCCAGAATTCGCAACACGGCCTTTTCCAATCCGCGCGTCGGCACAGTCGAAATACGGAGATCGTACTTGACACCGTCCACATCGATGCGTGCGCGTCCATCTTGCGGCCGCAAACGATCGGCGATATCCAACTTTCCCATCACCTTGATGCGGGCCACGAGCCGGGTAAACACAGGACGTGGGACCTGCATGTATTGACGCAGGATGCCGTCAACCCGAAAGCGAACAACGCCCCCCGCGACACCGGATTGGACATGGATGTCACTGGCTCTTTGTTTCACCGCATCGCGCAGGATCAGGCTCATGAGTTTGACGACCGGCCCCGCTTCGACCTCATCGGCCGAGTGCTCTTCCGCTTGGGCGTCCTCGACAACACGAACATCGTTCGCGGAATCCCCCGCCAAATGAACGAGCAATCGCTCCACCGCTCGATCCGGCGCATAGGCTGCATCGATAGCCTGTTCGATGGCGCGAGGAGCCGCGATTTCGAAGAGTGGCGCTCGTCCCGAGGCAAACCCGATGTCCCGCTCCGCATCGAGGTTACTTGGGTCGCTCGTGGCCACCACCAGCTGCTTATAGTTGTCTCGAAGCGGTATCACGCCGTACTTGCGCGCAACGCTGGACGGTAACAGCCGTGATGCGGACGGCTCCGCATCCTTGAGTTCGGCAACTGCCAGATGAAACGCCGCCGCAACGTGGCGAGCCAGCTCCTCGGGACTCACCCCGCACGTACCGCACATCGCATCCCACGCAACTGTACCGGCGACGTCAGGGTCCAACTCGGCGCTTGCCGCGTTGGGGAGTCCGGCTCTTTCGAGCACTGAGATCAACCAGTGCTTCGGTTCTCTATCTGACAGCATTGGCGGTTCCTGGTAGTTCAACAGCGCGATCGGCGAACCATAGCCCGTATCACACCGTTCCGCGAACGGCCCGACCAACGGGGATCCATTCCAAAGGTCGGGCCGCGCATGCGATCCGCATGGTCGCGCCACCCGTCTATTATTCGATGTAAACGAACATTCTGGTGGCGTTTCCTACAATGTTCGCGCCACGGTAGATGCTTCTGAGCGTTCGCATGAGGTCACGATCACGACGGGTGACGCGGACACCAACATAGCCTAGCTGGCCCGTCCGACTCGCGCGACGTCTCGATCGCCGGACCCATCGATAGCGCACACGACCATCCGATGTCCTGAACGAAAACCCGCTGGGAAGATACGGCGCAAGCCCATTCGGGACGCGACCCCACCTCGCCGAACGTGGAAAGTTCTGGTTGTCGGCAGCGTAACCGAACGCCGCCACGCGAATTGCATTGACATCCGCGGTCGCAGACGCTGCGAGCGCGCGCGTTTTCATGCCCTGCGTGACCGGAATGGCTATATTGACGAGAATCCCGATGATGATCAACACAAACACCAATTCGATCAGCATGAAGCCCCGCTTGTTCATCGCTCGACCTCCTGCATTAGACTATCGAGAGCTGTCCCGAGTGGCGCCGTATCGTCGCCGCTACGATACGTGACCTGAGGCATCCCCGGAGCGCCTATCAGGATGTAGGTATCACCCTCAACACGGTAGACAATGGCCAGATCGGCAGCCCCGATTGGTTCGAGACTGACCGGCAAACCACCTGCCGAATCTCGATGTGCCTCGATGTCGTCGATAGCGATCAACATACTGAGGTACACCGCCGCCTCAATCTCTCGGTCGGAGAACGCCTCACCTCTTTCTCCAAGACGACTGATGTTCCATCCAGTCAGTGCGGCGAGGACGACGGTAAGTACGATGAGGGCCGGAGTCACGCTCACTTTTCTCTTGGGAGCGGAGGGTGGGGGTTCAGCCGCTTTCTCGGCTTCCTTCGCCATGATCTCATTGACGTAGGAAGCTCCCTCTACGCCGGCGGCGTCGCTATCAGGACTACCCCTTCGTTCATCACTCATTGGCTTCTCCGGATTGGCATGATCGTCTCTCTTTCAACCTCGCTTCAGAAACTCTACGACCGCGTCGAATTCTCGCCTGGTCTCAGTGAACAGATCGATCGCCTTGTCGGTGTCCCCGCGGGCACCCGCATCTTCGAGAATCTGCAGCTGGCCCGCGAGTCGCTCCGCCATGATCGCACCCGACGCCGATTTCAGCGCGTGCGCCACAGCCTCAATCGTATCGGCCTCTCGCGCCTTAACAGCCTGCTCGAGAGACTGGATGCGTTCTGCGCTCTCTTCCAGATAGGTTTCAATGGTCGGTTCGACGATGTCCTCGACTCCCGCGTCTCTCATCGTTTCGCGAAACACATCCAAGTTGACGGGTGGGCCGCCCCGTGCTTCATTGTCCATTATCGGTCTCCCCTGAGTGACCCCGCTGCCGCACCGCCTCTTCGATGGCACTCTGTATTTGATGGCCTTTGAACGGTTTCGTCAAGAACCCTGTCATCCCGGCATCCATACACCGCTCCCGTTCCTCCGCCAGCGCGTGTGCCGTGAGGGCCACGATCGGAAGATCGTCGTATCCGCCCAAGGCCCGGATCTCGCGCGTGGCCTCCAGCCCGTCCAACTCAGGCATCTGAATATCCATCAAGATGACATCGTACGCTTTCGTCTGCACCGCCTCCACCGCGGCTCGCCCATTGTCCACGATATCCACGTCGTGCCCAAACTTGCCGAGCATGGCCTCGGCGATCTGCTGGTTGACCTTGTTGTCTTCGGCGAGCAATACCTTGTAAGGCTTCTTCTCGAGCTCCAGCGAGCTCTGCGTCACCAATCTACGTTCGGCGCCACCACCGCGATCTTTCCATTCGAGCACGCGCTGCAGAGCGGACAGAAGCGCCGTTCTCGACACCGGTTTCGTCAGGTAACCTCTGATCCCAAGTTTCCGCGCCTTGGCGTGGCCGCCAACATCCATCGACGACGTCAGCATCAACAGATTGGTTCCCGCGATGGCGGGATCCCCCTGCACATCCATCGCCATATCGAACCCGTCTTTGTCTGGCATGGCGCCATCGATGATGGCGGCATCGTAAGGCTGCCCTCTCTTCGCGGCTTCGCGCATCATGGCAAGACCGAGGTCGGCGCTTTCCGCTTCATCAGCAGTGTTCCCACCCGACTCGACCGCCTCCCGAACGATGCGACGAGCCGTCGCATTGTCGTCAACGACCAGGAACCGCCGGTTGTGAGGCCCTCCCGGGTCGGTCACTTGCCTAGCCCGTAGCGGCTGGTCCACCTTCTCGAAGGCTACGACAAACCAGAATTCACTCCCTACCCCAACTTCGCTGGTGACGTTGATTTCGCCTCCCAAGAGTGCCACAATCCGCCGTGAAATGCTCAGTCCCAGCCCCGTTCCCCCGTGTGTTCGGGTTATTGACGCATCGGCCTGGGCAAATTCCTCGAAAATGGCCTCGAGCTTGTCTTGGGGAATCCCAATGCCAGTGTCCTGCACCCCGAACCGGACCTTGGTCTTCCCGTTCACCGACCCCTCGGTGCCCAAACTTACCGTGATCTCGCCCCCCTCCGTGAACTTGATCGCATTGCTCAGCAGGTTCGTGAGCACCTGACGGAGGCGGCCGGGATCACCTCGGACGGTGGTCGGGACATCCGAGTGGATATCCAGATGCAGCTCGGTTGTTCGCTCGGCCGCGCGCAGTCTCAGAGTCCGTGTCGCCATGTCCACCATTCGTGGCAGGTCGAAGGGAATGTCTTCGAGTTCAAACAGACCGGCTTCAATCTTCGAGACGTCCAGAATGTCGTTCAGGATAGTTAGCAGCGCTTCTCCCGACGAGACGGCAACGTCAATCGATTCCCGTTGGTACTCGGTCAACTCAGTGTCGAGCAATAATTCGAGCATGCCGAGGACGCCGTTCATCGGAGTCCTAATCTCGTGACTCATGTTGGCCAGGAATGCGCTCTTGGACGCGGCGTGATCTTCCGCCGCCTGGCGAGCCTGCTCCAGCGCCTCGCGAGCGGCCACCCGTACGGTAACGTCCCTGAACACGCCCTGCGCGCCGACAACATTCCCGCGGACATCGCGAACCGGTCGCGCGGAACAGGCAACCCGCTTGGGGGTTCCGTCTACATCCTGATGGACCCGATCAAGGTCAACGAGATCGTTCCCCGCCAGCACGGTGTTCAGGTCTTCCTCGGCCTGTTCGAGCGACTCGGGATGGATGTACCGTCGAAAATCCTTGCCGATAATCTCTTCCGGACGGACTCCATAGATGGATTCACACGCCGGGTTGACGAACACCATCGTTCCCTCGGCGTCCATCTTCCACACCACATCGGTCGCGGAATCCACCAGCTGCTGGTACTCCTCCTTCGCTTGGCGGATCTCCCGTTCTGCTTCCCGCGCATCCGTGATGTCCCGGATGGTCCCGATAAAGATCTCTTTTCCCGCATACTCGGTTTCCCGCATCCGTAACGCCATGGGGAATTCCGAACCATCCTTGCGCCTTCCAGATCGGAAGAGCACACGTCTGAACTCCAGTCACACTGATATATCTCGTATGCCGTCTTCTGCTTGAAAAAAAAAAAAAAAAACATTACACCATAGCACAGTCGACCATA
>CAJVYZ010000114.1 GCA_913009915.1 uncultured Gemmatimonadota bacterium
CGGCCGTATGGCGGTATGGCGGTAAGGCGGTAAGTTCCCAACGCCCAACGCCCAACGCCCAACGCCCCCCTCTCACCCCTCACCCATGCCATCAATCCTCACACTCGACCAAGGCACCACCGGCTCGACCGCCCCCGTCGTCCACCAGGACGGCACGGTGCTCGGTCGCGGCTATCGCGAGTTCACCCAGCACTTTCCCAAGCCGGGGTGGGTGGAGCACGACGCCGACGAGATCGTGGCCGTGACGCTGGAGGCGGCGCGGGAGGCGTTGGCGCAGGCGGGAGAGACGCCGGCCGGCATCGGCGTCACCAACCAGCGTGAGACCGTCGTGGTGTGGGACCGGGCTACCATGCGGCCGGTGTCGCGCGCCATCGTGTGGCAGGACCGCCGCACGGCGGAACGGTGCCGGGATCTCAAGGCAGCCGGCGCCGAGCCGGACGTTCAGCAACGGACTGGTCTGGTGCTGGATCCCTACTTCTCCGCCACCAAGCTCGAGTGGCTGTTGCGGGACGCCGATCTCAGGAGCCGCGCCCAACGCGGCGAACTGGCGTTCGGCACCATCGAGAGCTGGTTGGTGGCGTCGCTCACGGGTGGCCGGGTCCATGTGACCGATTATAGCAACGCGGCGCGGACCCTGTTGTTCAACATCGAACAGCGAACGTGGGACGAGACCCTGTTGCAGCTGTTCGGGATCCCTGGTGAGTTGTTACCCGAAGTGGTGCTCTCGAGCGGCGTGGTGGGCGAGAGCGATGCGAGCGTGCTGGGCCACAGCCTTCCCATCGCCGGCTTGGTGGGCGATCAGCAGGGGGCCTTGTTCGGCCAAGGGTGTGTCGATGCGGGGCAGTCCAAGAACACGTACGGCACCGGCGCTTTCCTGCTGATGAACACGGGGGACGAGCGAGCCCACTCCGAGAGCGGCCTGCTGACTACCCTGGGCTGTGGACCGAGGGGAGAGCCGGTATTCGTGCTCGAGGGGAGTGTGTTCATCGCCGGCGCGGCGGTGCAGTGGCTCAGGGACGGGCTGCAGTTGATCGACGACGCCTCGGAAACGGAAGCCATGGCGCGGAGCGTGGAGGATACCAACGGCGTCCACTTCGTGCCGGCGTTCGTAGGGTTGGGGTCGCCTCACTGGGAGCCGGAGGCCCGGGGCACCATCACCGGCATCACTCGGGGAACCAACCGGGCGCACCTGGTGCGGGCGGCACTGGAGGCCATGGCGTTCTCCTCGAGCGATCTGCTAGCCGCCATGGCGACCGACGTTCAGCACGCCGGCAGTGACGTGACGATCGAGACGCTTCGGGTCGATGGCGGCGCCAGCAATAACGACTGGCTGATGCAGTTCCAGGCCGACGTGTTGGATCTCCCAGTGGAGCGACCCGACATGGTGGAGACCACGGCGCTCGGCGCGGCCGGCTTGGCCGGGCTGGCGCTCGGCGTGTGGGGTTCGGTGGACGATTTCCTGGCGGGCCGGCGGTTTGATCGGTTCGAGCCCAGGATGAGGGTGGGCGAGCGGAAGGCGGCTCTGGCTGGTTGGCGGCGGGCTGTGGGAGCGGCGCTATGTTGGGCGGGCAACGTGAACAGTGGGCAGTGAGTTGGCAGGGCGGGAACATTGTAAAGAAACCTTCATCATTCATTTCATATCCCTTAATCAGTCCTATGCGAATGTTGGCCCGTCGCCTTGATCACTTTGATCTATCCTCTATCAAAAAGGTGCAGTGCACCTTCGGCTACGGGCGAGACTGTGGCAGGTGCCGAACCCGGATCCGAACAAGACCAGGCCCTCCGCGTGGACCGATGGAGCTGGCGGGCGCCGGGGTCTTCGGCGTAGGCTTGCGGGGTCGAAAGGCACCGGGTACCGTGGACTCTTGAGGCAGGTCAACTGACCTGGTGAGTCGTCCAACGTTTCCTTCGGGGAGTTTTCCATGAAACCAGTCGACCGGAGGGCATTCCTGAGGAGGGTGGCTCTCGCGTCGGCGGCCACCGCCGGATCCAATCTTGTCGGGACTGTCGCGTACGCCGAGAGCCCTCTCCCCCCGGATGACTGGCAGCAAGACCTCATTTGGAAAAGGACTCCCTGCCGTCTTTGCGGCGTAGGCTGCGGCTTGCTGGTGAGGGTCGAAAACGGACGTGCGGTTGCCGTGAAGGGCGATCCCGACTCTCCGGTGGGCAAGGGTCTGGCCTGCGTGAAGGGCTATCACTCCGTCCAAGCGCTCTACGGGCGCGATCGGGTTACCAGCGCCATGGTCCGGCGCGGTGGCGCGCTCGTCGAGGTTCCCCTCGGCGAGGCCCTCGACCTGGTGGCAAAGAAGCTCCGAGAAACCACCCGGCAGTATGGCAAGGACAGCGTGGCCGTCTATGGGTCGGCCCAGTGGACTATTTCGGACGCCTACGTTGCGTCGAAGCTGTTCAAGGGGGCGCTGGGCACCAACAACGTCGAAACGAGTACCCGCCTCTACGCGGCCAGCGCCATGGCTGGTCTCCAAAGCACCTTCGGCCTCGATGGATCCGTCGGATGCTATGAGGATATCGAGCACGCCGACGTGTTTGTGCTGTGGGACACCAATCTCGCCGAAACCGACCCGGTTCTCTTCTCCCGGATGTTGGATCGAAAACGGGCCAGCCCCGCCGTCCGCATCATCGACCTGTCCACGCGCACTACTCGCACGAGTTACGCCGCCGACCGCTCCTTGCTGTTTGTGCCGCATACGGGGCTGGCGATCGCCAACGCCATCTGCCAGGAAATCGTGGCTCGCGACTGGGTGGATCGCGAGTTCGTCGATCAACACGTGGCCTTCAAGCGCGGCAAGACAGACATTGGTTATGGAGTGGATGACGACGCTCTCGTCGTGGACGACGCCACCGACGCCGACTGGGATGCGTACGTGGCGTTTCTCGGGGCCTACACTCCCGAGCGTGCTCAGCAGGTATCCGGCCTCCGCGCTCCGACCATTCGCTGGCTGGCGTCGCTCTACGGTGACCGTTCGCTCAAGGTGATGTCCGTTTGGGGCACCAATGTAAACCAGGACGTGCGCGGCACCTGGATGAACAACCTGCTCTACAACATCCACCTGCTGGTGGGAAAGGTCGCCTCTCCGGGAAACAGCGCCTTCGGTATTACGGGACAGCCGAGCGGCGGTAGCGCCGTGCATGACGCCGGCACGTTGACCAACACGCTACCGCGTGGTGTGGTGCAGAATTCGGAGGACCGCGAGCGCGCTGCCGAGATCTGGGGCGTACCGGTGGACAACATCGACCCTCGACCTGCTAGGCCCGCCCTCTCGATGTTCCGTGCGCTCGATCGTGGTGACATCCGCTTCATGTGGATTCAGGCGACGAATCCCATGGTGAGCCTACCCGACCTGAAGCGATACCGCGCTGCAGCGGCTAGGCCTGATCGTTTCATCGTGGTATCGGAGGCGTATCCCACACCGACGACAGACGTGGCGGACGTCGTCTTGCCTGCGGCGATGTGGCTCGAGCGCGATGGGGTGTTCGCCAATGTGGAGAGGCGTATGCAGCGCCTGGACCGGATGGTCGCGCCGCCCGGCGACGCCAAGAGCGACGCCTGGCTGATGATCGAGGTCGCAAGGCGCCTGGGGTTCTCACAGCTGTTCCCTCCGAAGGAAGGCCACTTGGTGGAGGAAGTGTGGCAGGAGTACAGCCGCTTCCATCCGGAGCCGCAGACCGCGCTGCCGCCCTTGACAGCGTTGCGAACCCGGCCGGGCCTCATGTGGCCGTACGTCGAGGGGCGTGAGACGAAGTGGCGCTACAGCACCGAGTATGACCCTGCGGCGGATGGCGCTCGTGGCGCGTTCGACTTCTACGGTCATGCGGACGGCCGTGCCCGGATCATGCTGCGGCCTTACCAACCGCCGGTGGAGTCACCGGACAGCGAGTATCCCTTCTGGCTCGGGACGGGGGTGGTGCTGGAGCACTGGGGTGCGGGCTCGATGACACAGCGGATCCCCACGCTCCATCGCTCCGTCCCGCATGCGTACGTCGAGATGAACGCCGATGACGCGAGCGCCCTCGGCATCCGCCACGGCGAGACGGTCCGCCTGGTCAGCCGGCGGGGTTCGTTGGAGCTGGAAGCCCGAATCAACTACCGGGCCCAGCCAACACGAGGTCAAGTTTTCGTCCCGTCGTTCGACGAGGGGCTGCTGGTCAATCAGCTGACAATCGATGCCTTCTGTCCTCTATCGGGACAACCTGCTTCCAGTACCTCTGCCGTGCGTGTCGAGCGGATCTCCAGACGGAGTGGTCGGTGAGGTCGCGCCAGTCATCCGTGACCGGGCCATTGCTGAGCGTCTTCTTGATTGGCTCCGCCGCCACGGCGGGCGCCGCGGTGGTCGTGGAGCTGAAGGATGCGACCGTGAGTCTCGGTGCCCAACGGGAACGGGCGGAGGTGGCGATACCGGCACCACCCGCCGCGCCGATCGCCGCCGAGGCAGACGTGTTTCGCACGCGCTTGGACATGGTGGCGATCGATCCCTTGGCCGACCCGCAACGAGGGGCCATCCAGCGAACAACCCACAGGTATCGAGTGCTTCGCGCCTATCCAGGCGCGCCGCCGAGCATCCCGCATGGTTTTACAGGAGACGAGTTCCGAACCGGTTCGTGTAAGACTTGTCACGAGCGGGGTGGGTACTCGCCGCGCTTCAACGCCTACGTCCCCCTGACGCCGCATCCGGAGATGGGTACCTGTCTACAGTGTCACGTGGGCAACGACGAGCTCACCGGCGTCTCGCTTCCCAATACCGATCCCAACACCATCTGTCGCCAGTGCCACCCTCCGAACGCCGTACGTCGAGTTGAAACTACGTTGGACTGGGTCCCGATGGCCTGGCCCCAACTGTCGTCCAAGACGCCTGACCGCCCACCGCCGCCGATCCCGCACGACCTGGAGTTCAGGGGTAATTGTTTGGCGTGCCACTCGGGGCCGGGATCCCTTAGAACCATCCGGACGCCGCACCCGGAGCGGGCCAGCTGCCGCCAGTGCCACGTCGCGCCCGATGCCGGGGTGGGGGCGTTCACTCGCCCGGTACCTGACACTGGCGATGGTGCCGGAGGGACATCGTGATTCGGGCACGGCTCGGGACGGCGGCGGTGTGCTTGGCGGTGGCGTGGCTAGCCGCCGCGTGTGTGGAGCGCGAGCGTCCCGAAAGTAACCTGCTCTCGGTGGTGGGGGACACGGTGCTCTCAGACAGCGCGTTGGCGCTGGCCGCTCTCAACGCGCAGCTGGAACCGGGCGAGCTGAATGTCGTCCAGGGGGCAACCGTGGATCGCTGGACCGGACCGGGTGGCCGGCCATTTGAAGTCGCGGTTCGGACCGAGGAGCAGGAAGCCGGGCACCCGCGCAGATTCGGCTCCGTCACCTACCCGACCGCGCTGCGGGCGCGCTCGGTCAGTCAATACCCCTGCACGTCATGCCACTTTGGGCGAACGGTGGTCATGACCGACCAGCGCATCGGCGACGCTCACCAGAACATCCAACCGGTCCATCCGGAGCAGACCGGTGCCGTCTGCTCGACCTGCCACTCGGAGGAAAACGTCGAGTTGTTGGCGCTGAAGCGAGGTGAGCAGGCCACCCTGACTCAAAGCTACCGGCTGTGTGCTCAATGCCATTTCCAGCAGGTCGGGACTTGGGCCGGCGGTGGGCATGGCAAGCGGCTCGACGGTTGGCAGGGCCGCCGCGTCCTCATGGGTTGTGGCGACTGCCACGATCCACACAAGCCGGCCATCGAGCTGCGCATCCCGTTTCCGGCTCCGCGACTCGAGCGTCCCAAGGGCGACGGCCCATGAATCCAGACCCTAACGACGCTCGGCCGAGGGATGCCGGAGAAGGCTCGGTCCCGCCGAAGGGCGTCGACCGACGCCGTGCGCTGGGAATCATCGCGGGAGGAGTGACCGCCGGCGTGCAAGCGCTTGGTGCGTGCACACCGCTCAGTACCGCCACGGAAGAGGATAGAGAGGTCAAAGTCCTGGCCTGGCAGGAATACATCAAGGGCAACTACCGAACCATGACGGAGGAGGAGCGGGCGGCGACCATCGCCCGGCTCGAGCGGCTCGCCAAGGTCAAGCGCGGCGAGAAAGTGACCATGCGGTCGACGGGTGCGCAGCCCGGGGTGGTGTTCGGCTATGCCTTCAACATCTCGAAATGCAAGGGATTCCGTAACTGCATCCACGCCTGTATCAACGAGAACAACCTGGATCGCAAGGCCGCCACCCAGTACATCCGCATTTTCGAGATGGAGGATGGCGTCATCGATCTGGGCGATGGCGATGCGACCTACGAACACGAGGTGCCGGCAGAGGGCCATTTCTACATGGGAACCCAGTGCTTCCAGTGTGCCGATCCTCCATGCGTCAAGGTCTGCCCCGTCGGCGCCACTTGGCAGGAACCGGACGGCATCACCGTCATCGACTACGACTGGTGCATCGGGTGCCGCTATTGCATGGCCGCCTGCCCCTATTGGGCGCGACGTTTCAATTGGAGCGCACCGGAGGTTCCGGCCGCGGAAGTGAACCCGAATCAGCACTACCTGAGCAATCGTGCGCGTAAGAAAGGCGTAGTCGAGAAGTGCACATTTTGCCTCCATCGTTCACGGCAGGGCCGGCTACCGGCCTGCGTCGAGGCGTGCCCCACCGGAGCGCGAGTGTTCGGCAACCTGCTGGACCCCGACTCGGAGATTCGTTGGGTTCTGGAGAACAAACGAATCTTTCGGTTGAAAGAGGATCTGAACACCGAACCACGCTTCTGGTACTTCACCGACTGAGGCTGAGAGACGACAGTGCAGCACCTTACGTCATTTCTGATGAGCGGGCTCGCCTCGGCCACATCCGGGGGCCGGCGCTACCACGTCTGGATGGGAAGCCTTACGCTGATCATCCTCGGCGGGGCGTATGCTTACTACATCCAGCTGCGTTACGGCCTCGGCGTCACAGGAATGAACGACCACGTGAGTTGGGGCCTCTATATCTCGAACTTCACGTTCCTCGTCGGCCTGGCGGCGGGCGGGGCAGCGGTCTCCCTCTGGCATCGGGTGCTGCTGTTCCTCTACCGCACCCCCTTTGGCACGGCCGACCCTATCTTTAACAACGACGTCGGGTTCTACGTCTTCACGTATCCGCTGCTGGTGGTCCTGCGCGAGGCGCTGCAATAGCCGTCCCCCGACCCGGTCGCATCTCCCGGCACATTCCCGCCGGCCGACCCGCACAGTCGTCCCGGTGGGTCTTTTCCAAACGCTCGTGCATCTCCTGCGCGTCGACGCTGAGGGTGGCGATGGGCCGGGCTTCGAGCCGTTTCAGGCTGATCGGTTCGCCAGTCTCCGCGCACAACCCGTAGGTACCGTTTTCGATGCGCCTGAGCGCGTCCTCGATCTTGGCGACGAGCTTGCGTTGGCGGTCGCGCGTGCGCAGCACGACCGAGCGCTCCGCCTCCAGCGAGGCCCGATCCGCGAGATCGGATTCGTGAAGGCTCTCCTGCTGGAGGCTCTGGAGGGTATCGTTCGATTCGTCGAGGATTTCTTCCCGCCATCGCGACAGCTTCTGGCGAAAATACTCCTTCATGGCTTGACTCATGAAGGGTTCCTCCTCGGATGGCTTGTAATCGGGGGATAGTGTGGAGGATGTCATTATCGCTGATATGACCCTGCTTGACATTGACGGGGGCGGAATCAGTGGATGCGAAATCTATGAGGAACGTCGAAGCGCTTCAAGCCGTTTCTCGCACCGCGTGTCGATTCCCAGGAAACCGGTGGTCTCCCGGAGGAACGGCGCAACGGGCGCCGCCTCATTCGTTGGC